>NZ_JAGPYL010000085.1:0-29701 GCF_018070095.1 Micromonospora sp. U56 | reverse complement strand
TGATACATCAGTGGTATCACGCTCGTCGCGGTCATCCTTCCGCGCCGCGACACGCCGAACCGGGTCACCGGGCCGCTCGGGACACGGTCCCGGTGCGGCGGCCACGGATCGCCGCACCGGGAGCGCGCTCCCGGCGTTCACTGCCGCCACCGGGCCGCCGGATCAGGTACGCGACCGACCGGCATCCGCACCAGCGGCGCCGGTCAGCTGCGGCGGAAGGCGTACCGGCGGTTCTGGCCACGGGCGGCGGTGGAGCCGCCGCGCACCGACGGGCCGGTCCACGGCGGCGTCGCCGGGGCGGGCCGGGCGGCGGCGGGCGCGGAGCCCGTCTCCTCCGGCAGGGTGACCGGGGCGGCGGGCGCCACGGTGAGCGCGTCGAGATCCGGCGGGCTCACCGCCACCTTGGCCGGCGCCGACGGGCGGGACTTCTTCGGACTGCGCTTGGTGGGCATACGCTGCCTCCTTCGGATGCGGGGACCGCGCCGCGAGGCGGGCGGTCGGCGGGCAGGGAACGGCCCGGGCGACCCGACCACGAGACACCACCCGTACGGGAAAGGTGGGGAATGCGGACGCCCGGCACGGCCGGACCCCCGACGACGCGGCGGGCCCGACTGGCTGAAGGTGGGGCGTCAGATACGCATGCCGAGAGGCTAACCCACCGACGGCGGCGGCCGCAGCCGATTTACTGGCACCATCGACAGCATGCTGATCGCGTTCTCGATTACCCCACTGGGCGTCGGCGAGTCCGTCGGCGACCTGGTCGCCGAGGCGGTCCGGGTGGTCCGCGCCTCCGGCCTGCCCAACCGCACCGACGCCATGTTCACCACCGTCGAGGGTGAGTGGGACGAGGTGATGGCGGTGGTCAAGCGGGCGGTCGACGTGGTGGCCGAACAGGCGCCCCGGGTCAGCGTGGTGCTCAAGGCCGACGTGCGACCCGGCGTCACCGACGCGCTCACCGGCAAGGTGGCCCACGTCGAGGCCCGCCTGGCCGAGGGCTGACCCCGCCGCGCGCCGCCGCCGGCTGCCTCGGCTGGTCCCGCAGCCCGGCGCCCGCGACGGCCCGCGCCGCGCCGCTCACCGAGCGTCGATGTCCGGGCCCTGGCGGCCGGTGTCCGCGATACGGTCGCAGGACGGCAGGCCGACGAGAGGTGGCGGACGGATGGCTCAGCAGGCGACGGCGCAGATCGGGGTCACGGGGCTGGCGGTGATGGGCCGCAACCTGGCCCGGAACCTGGCCCGCAACGGCTTCACGGTGGCCGTGCACAACCGTTCCCCCGAGCGCACCCGCAGCCTCCTCGCCGAGCACGGCGGCGAGGGCACCTTCGTCGGGTCCGAGTCCCTCGCGGACTTCGTCGCCACTCTGGAGCGACCCCGCGCGGTGATCGTCATGGTGAAGGCCGGCGGCCCCACCGACGCGGTGATCGACGAGCTGGTCCCGCTGCTGGAGGAGGGCGACATCGTCGTCGACTGCGGCAACGCGCACTTCGCGGACACCCGCCGCCGGGAGGAGACGCTGCGCGGGCACGGGGTGCACTTCGTCGGCACCGGCGTCTCCGGCGGGGAGGAGGGGGCGCTGCGCGGCCCGAGCATCATGCCCGGCGGCTCCGCCGAGTCGTACGCGAAGCTCGGGCCGATCTTCGAGAAGATCGCCGCGCAGGTGGACGGCGTCCCGTGCTGCCGGCACAT
Source organism: Micromonospora sp. U56 (assembly GCF_018070095.1). Lineage (NCBI taxonomy): Bacteria > Bacillati > Actinomycetota > Actinomycetes > Micromonosporales > Micromonosporaceae > Micromonospora > Micromonospora sp. U56. Next base: position 28,015 of record NZ_JAGPYL010000085.1, on the reverse strand, counting down.
CGGCCCGGACGGCGCCGGCCACTTCGTGAAGATGGTGCACAACGGCATCGAGTACGCCGACATGCAGCTCATCGCCGAGGCGTACGACCTGCTGCGGGCGGGGCTGTCGGCGAGCCCGGCGGAGATCGCCGGCATCTTCCGGGACTGGAACACCGGCGAGCTGGAGTCCTTCCTGATCGAGATCACCGCCGACGTGCTGGCACACACCGACGCGGCGACCGGCCGGGCCTTCGTCGACGTGGTGCTCGACCAGGCCGAGCAGAAGGGCACCGGCCGGTGGACCGTGCAGAGCGCGCTCGACCTGGGCATCCCGATCACCGGCATCGCCGAGGCGACCTTCGCCCGGTCGCTGTCCGGCCACGCCGACCAGCGCGCCGCCGCCCGCCGGGCCTTCGCCGACGCCGGTGAGAAGTGGCAGGTCGAGGAGCGGGAGACCTTCGTCGAGGACGTCCGACGCGCGCTGCTGGCCAGCAAGATCGTCGCGTACGCGCAGGGCTTCGACCACATCCGCGCCGGCAGCCGCGAGTACGACTGGGACATCGACCTCGGCGGCACCGCCACCATCTGGCGGGGCGGCTGCATCATCCGGGCCCGCTTCCTCGACCGCATCCGCGAGGCGTACGACGCCCAGCCGGACCTGCCGACGCTGCTGGTGGCCCCGTACTTCGCCGAGGCGGTCGGCGCCGGGGTGCCGAGCTGGCGGCGGGTGGTCGCCGACGCCGCCCGGGCCGGTGTGCCCACCCCGGCGTTCTCCTCGTCGCTGGCCTACTTCGACGCGCTGCGCGCGGAGCGGCTGCCGGCGGCACTGATCCAGGGCCTGCGGGACAACTTCGGCGCGCACACCTACCACCGCGTCGACCGGGAGGGCACCTTCCACACCGTCTGGGCCGGCGACCGCTCCGAAACCCCCGCCTAACCCCCAACCCCCCACCCCCACCCCCACCCCCGCGCTCGCCCTCTCCCCCGCGCGATCTTGCAGTTTCCGCCCCGACAAACCCGCGCGAAAGCCGCGGACCGAGGGCACAAACTGCAAGATCGACGGGGAGACGGGCGAAGGGAGATGGGGGCGGGGAGAGGGAGGAGGGGGGTGAGGTCGGGTCAGGCGAGGGTGGCGTGCATTTCCCAGACCAGGATCTCGGCGGGGTCGGTGGCGGTGACGCGGTGGCCGCCGGTCATCGTGATCCGGGCGGCGTCGCCCGTGCCGAGCCGGCCGGCGCCCTCCAGCGTCACCGCGCCGCTGGGCACGTAGAGGTGCAGGTAGGGCGCGTCGGGCAGGGTCACCTCGTCACCGGCGGCGAGCCGGGCGGCGTGCAGGGTGGCGTACCGGTTGCGGATCCGGATGGCCGAGGCGCCGTCGTACCGGTCCATGCCGGAGGCGACCGGCACCAGGCCGCCGCGCAGCAGCTCGTCACCGATCTCCAGCTGCTCGTAGCCGGGGTCGACGCCGCCGGTGTCGGGCACCACCCACATCTGCACGAAGTGGACCGGGTCGCCGTGCGGCTCCCGGCCGTCCAGCCGCCAGGAGTCGTTCTTCTCCGAGTGCAGGATGCCGGTGCCGGCGCTCATCCGCTGGGCCAGCCCGGGATAGATGATCCCGCTGTGGCCGGTGGAGTCCTGGTGCACCAGGGAGCCGCGCAGCACCCAGGTCACGATCTCCATGTCCTCGTGCGGGTGGGTCTCGAATCCGGTGCCCGGGTGGACGATGTCGTCGTTGTTGACCAGCAGCAGGCCGTGGTGGGTGTTGGCCGGGTCGTAGTGCCGGGAGAACGAGAAGGAGTGCTTCGAGTCGAGCCAGGACAGTCGGGTCTTGAACCGGTCCTCGGCCCGGCGGACGTCCACCGCCGGGCTCGGCGCCAGCGCGGTCACCAGGCCCGCTGCCCGGTCTCGTTCGGCGCCCAGGTCAGCGCCGGTTCACCGGTGGCCAGTTCGGCGATCTCGCCGGAGCGCACACTCGGGGCGTGCCCCAGCTCGGCGCAGTGCTGCTCGGCGATCTCGGCGCAGATCCCGGCGACCTGTTCGCAGATCGGGCTGCCCAGGTCGGCGGCGTTCAGCGCCATGATCATCTTATACCGGAGCTCCGGCATCCCCACCCCCCGTGGCGGACGCGCCCGGGCGGCGCGCCCTGCGCCGATCGTACGCGCACGGGCCGCGCCGACCGGCCGGAACGCGTCAGCGCCGCCCCCGAGGGAGCGGCGCCGACGGCGTGGTGCGGGTCGCTGGTGAGCGCGAGGAACGCAGCGCAGCGGACTCCCGCAGTCGTGAACGAAAGGCAGGCCGGTCACCAGAACCGGCGACGCTTGGCCTTCTGCGGACGCAGCATGTCCGCGCCCTTGCTGAGCAGTCGGCTCACGCCGGTCGGGCCCCGGCGGGCCTCCAGCGTGTGGCTGAGCCGGCGCGCACCGGCCGCGGCCAGCGGCACGGCGACCGCCATGACCGCCCACTGGGCAATCCGCTTCTGAATCATGTGGGTTCACCTCCGCGTCTTGGCTGCTACCTCAACAGGTACCCCACCCGACGCCCGGACAATCACGAGCCCGGCGACGTCTACACCTGGGGGGCGACCGGGTTGGGCAGCGCGCCCCCGAACCGGCGGTCCCGCTGCGCGTACAGCTCGCAGGCGTACCAGAGGTGCCGGCGGTCGAAGTCCGGCCAGAGGGTGTCGAGGAACACCAGCTCCGCGTACGCCGTCTGCCAGAGCAGGAAGTTGGAGATCCGCTCCTCACCGGAGGGACGCAGGAACAGGTCCACCTCCGGGATCTCCGGGTGGTAGAGGTACTTCGCCACCGTCTTCTCGTTGACCTTCGCCGGGTCGAGCCGACCGGCGGCCACGTCGCGGGCGATCGCGGCGGCGGCGTCGGCGATCTCCGCCTGGCCGCCGTAGTTCACGCAGAACTGCAGGGTCAGCGTCGAGTTGCCCCGGGACATCTCCTCGGCGGTCTGCAACTCGGAGATGACGCTCTTCCACAGCCGCCCCGCCCGGCCCGACCAGACCACCCGCACGCCGAGGTCGACGAGCTGGTCACGGCGGCGGCGGATGACGTCCCGGTTGAAGCCCATCAGGAACCGGACCTCGTCCGGTGAGCGCCGCCAGTTCTCGGTGGAGAACGCGTACGCCGACAGGTAGGGAATGCCCAGCTCGATCGCGCCCTCGATGGTGTCGAAGAGGCTGAACTCCCCCGCCTCGTGACCCTTGGTGCGGGGCAGGCCGCGCTCCTTGGCCCACCGGCCGTTGCCGTCCATCACCACCGCGACGTGCTTCGGCACCGCCTCGGCGGGCAGCGCCGGCGGCCGGGCGCCCGACGGGTGCGGTGTCGGCGGCACCGGCGCGCGCCGGCCGGCCCTCAACGATCGGATCACTCGGTCATCTCCCTGTCCACGCCGTCCACGCCGGCCCCGACGCCGGGCGGCGGCGGGACCGGGCCGGCCACGCCACCGCCGGGTGACGGGACCGCGCCGGCCGCCGGGGCACCCCGGTCGACCAGCGGCAGCGAGCGTAGCGCGCGCTCCAGGTGCCACTGCAGGTGCGCCGCGACCAGGCCGCTGCACTCCCGGCGTACGCCGGTCTCGGTGGCGTCGGCCACCCGCCAGTCGCCACTGGTCAGCGCGGACATCAGGTCGATGGTGGCCGGCGCGGGGTGGGCCGCGCCGGGCGGCCGGCAGTCCGGGCAGACCGCGCCGCCGGCCGGTACGGAGAAGGCCCGGTGCCGCCCCGGCGTGCCGCAGACCGCGCAGGCGATCAGCGCCGGCGCCCAGCCCGCCAGCGTCATCCCGCGCAGCAGGTACGCGTCGAGGACCAGCGTGGTGGCGTGGCTCCCGTCGGCCAGCGCCCGCAGCGCGCCGAGGGTGAGCTGGAACAGCCGCAGCGAGGGTTCCCGCTCGACCGGGGTGAGCCGCTCCGCGGTCTCGGCGATCGCACTGGCCGCGGTGTAGCGGGGATAGTCGCCGAGGAACCGCTTGCCGTAGAGGTCGATCCCCTCGACCTGGCTGACCGTGTGCAGCGAGCTGCCCTGGTTGCCCTTCGGGTCGCCGGCGAGTTGCACGTCGACGTGGCCGAACGGCTCCAGCCGGGCGCCGAACTTGCTGGTGGTGCGCCGGATGCCCCGGGCCACGGCGCGCAGCCGGCCGTGCCGGCGGGTCAGCAGGGTGATGATCCGGTCGGACTCGCCCAGCTTCTGCACACGCAGGACCACCGCGTCGTCGCGGTAGAGCTGGCGGCGGTACCCGGGCATCGGGTCATTCTCCCTCGGGGTGGGAAATCAGGGTCGGTTCGGGGTGGACCAGCGTCGCGTCCCCGATGTGCGGCGGGCGGAACCGGCCGTAGGTTGCTGACCATGGCTCTTCCCCGCACCGCCGTCGCCCTGAGCGCGGCCGCCACCGTCATCCTCGCCGCCGGGTGCGACACGCTCTCCTTCCGGCGGCTGGACTTCGACCACACCGAGGCGGTACGGATCAGCACCGTCACCGTACGGCCGGGCGCGGGCGACGTGGTGGTCCGGGCCACCGGGCCGGCCACCGAGGTACGCATCAAGCGGGTGCTGCGCTACCAGGGCGACCAGCCGCGCACCACGTACGAGGTGCGCGGCGACGAGCTGGTGCTGGACGCGGAGTGCGGCCCCCGCTGCTCGGTGTCGTACGAGGTGACCGCCCCGGAGGGGGTCCGGGTGCGGGGCGAGACCGGCTCCGGCAACGTCGAGCTGAGCCGGGTCGGTGTGGTGGAGCTGGCCCTCGGCTCGGGCAACATCCGGGTGGCCGGCGCCACCGGCCCGGTACGCGCCGCGACCGGCTCCGGGAACATCGAGGTGGAGGACGTGGCCGCCCCGGTCGAGCTGCGCGCCTCGTCGGGCGACATCACCGGGCTGCGGCTGCGGGGGCAGGTGAACGCCGAGGCCGAGTCCGGCAACGTGACGATCGAGCTGGACGAGCCCGCCTCGGCGCGGGCCCACGCCTCCAGCGGCGACGTGGAGGTGCTGGTGCCCGCCGGCCGGTACCGGGTGCGGTCCAGTACCGGGTCGGGCGACAGCGATCTGGGGGTGCCGAACGATCCGGGGGCGTCGCTGGTGCTCGACCTGAGCACCGGCAGCGGGAACGTGCGGGTCAGCCAGCGTTGATCTCGACGGTGGCCAGCTCGGCCACCCGGGGGGCGGGGACCACGGCCCGGCCGGCGGCGCCGACCGGCGACCGCTCGCGTCGCTTGCCGCCGGGCCCGGTGGTCGGCCGTGCGGCCGTACCCGCCGGGCCGGCCGGCACGCCGAGCGTCCGGACCGGGCGGGCCGGCGTCCGGGGGCCGGCCGGCGCGGGGCTCACCGGCACGGCGGGTACGCCCCGGTCGGCGGCCACCGGCGCCGAGCCCAGCGGCACGGGTACACCCCGGCGCGCGGCCACCGGCGCCGAGCCCAGCGGCACGGGTACACCCCGGCGCGCGGCCACCGGCGCCGGGCACACCGGCCCGGCGGGCTCCTGGCGATCGTCGCCGTCACCGGGACAGGGGCCGACCGCTCGCGGCGCAAGGGCACCGGCCGTCGCCCGGACAGCGCGGGCCGGCCGGGGCGCACGCCGCCGCCCTCCCGGCACCAGCTCGGGCCGGCGCCGGGCGGCCACGTCCTCCACCCAGCCGACCAGCAGGGTCACCACCCCGACCAGGGCGAGGACCAGCACCACCCGGATTGCCAGGCCGAACGGGTCCTCGTGCGACCAGCCGACCAGGTCGACCAGCGGGGTGAGCAGCACCACGAACGGCATGTGCCAGAGGTAGACGGTCAGCGCCCGGCGGTTGAGCACGGTGACCGCCCGGCTGAACAGCCGGCTGCGCTCGATCCAGTGCGCCGTGGCCGGGGCCCGGCCCAACAGGACCAGGATGAACGCCGCGGACCAGAGCGCGTTGCCCAGGTCGATGTCGTTGAGGTCGAAGCCACGCGGCCCGGGATGGGTGACGATCCAGGCGGCCCCGGCGCCCGCCAGCGCCAGCGCGGTCGGCAGCAGCACCCGGTTGGCGAGCCGGCGCAGCAGGCCGTCGTGGTGGGCGAAGCCCAGCAGCCAGGCGCCGAAGTAGACGCCGAACTCGCGCAGCGGGACCGGCGCGGCGGGCAGCAGGCCCAGCTCGATCACCAGCAGCAGCGCGTACGGCAGGGCCAGGGTGGCGACCGGCGCCCGGCGGAACAGCCACCGGGCGACCGGTGAGGCCAGCAGGAACCAGAGGTAGTCGCGCAGGTACCAGATGGGGCTCAACGCCAGCGCGCCCCAGTGGTTTGCCGGCGGGTCGGCGACCGGGAAGAGCCAGAGCAGCACCTTCGGGCCCGGCGGCAGGCCGGTCATCAACATGGCGGGCACGAGGACGACCGCGACCACCCAGAGCGAGGGCAGCAGGCGACGCAACCGGCGCAGCAGCGCGGCCGTGCCGGAGCGGTCCAGCGAGGCGGCCATCAGCGACCCGGCCAGGGCGAACATCACCGCCATCGCCGGGAAGACGAGGGTCAGCGACGCCCAGCCGGTGACGTGGTAGACCACGACCCGGATGATGGCCAGGAAGCGGAGCAGGTCCAGGTATCGGTTGCGCATCAGCCTGCATCTATGTCGGGGGCGGCGGAGCAGAAACGCTCCCTACCCTCCGACCTCACCCCGCCAAACGGCCGTCACCCCCGGGCGGACGTGAACCTTCCCATACCGCCGCCGGACCGGTGACCGACCGGACATCGCCGGTCACCGCCCGCGGTGCGGTCAGAAGCCGAGCTTGCGCAGCTGCTTCGGGTCCCGCTGCCAGTCCTTGGCCACCCGTACGTGCAGGTCCAGGTAGACCCGGCTGCCCAGCAACTCCTCGATCTGCTTGCGGGCCGCCGTGCCGACCGCCTTCAGCCGGCTGGCCCGGTGACCGATCACGATCGCCTTCTGGCTGGGCCGCTCGACGTAGACGTCGGCGAAGATCTTCATGACCTGGCCCTCGGGGATCATCTCCTCGACGACGACCGCGATCGAGTGCGGCAGTTCGTCCCGGACCCCCTCCAGCGCCGCCTCCCGGATCAGCTCGGCGACCATCACCTGCTCGGGGTCGTCGGTGAGCATGTCGTCCGGGTAGAGCTGCGGCGACGGCGGCAGGTACTTGGTCATCACGTCGACCAGCGTGTCCACCTGGTGCCCGGAGACCGCGCTGACCGGCACCACCTCGGCGAACTCGCCCAGCTGGCTGACCGCCAGCAGCTGCTCGGCGAGGCGCTTCTTGTCGACCAGGTCGGTCTTGGTCACCACGGCCAGCACGGTGGCCTTCAGCTCGGCCAGCTCACCGGTGATGAACCGGTCGCCCCGGCCGATCGGCTCGTCCGCCGGGATGCAGAGGCCGATCACGTCGACCTCGCTCCAGGTCGAGCGGACCAGGTCGTTGAGGCGTTCGCCGAGCAGCGTCCGGGGGCGGTGCAGGCCGGGGGTGTCGACCAGCACGAGCTGCGAGTCCGGACGGTGCAGCACGGCCCGGATGATGTGCCGGGTGGTCTGCGGCTTGTTGGAGGTGATCGCGATCTTCTGGCCGACGATCGCGTTGGTCAGCGTCGACTTGCCCGCGTTGGGCCGCCCGACGAAACAGGCGAACCCGGCCCGGTACGGACGCTCCTCGGTGCCGGTCACTCGACCACCGTGCCGAGGACCGTGCCGTCCGGCGCCGCGACGTGGATCGGCGCGTCGGCGGAGAGGTCGCGCACGGCGGCGTGCCCCGCCCCGTCCAGCGTCGACGCCTCGGTCACCACCACGGCCGCCTCCAGCCGGCTCGCGCCCGCCGCCACGGCGGAGGCCACAGCGAGCTGGAGCGCGGTGATGGTCAGCGAGGGCAGCGAGACGCTCGCCGCAGCGTACGTCCGACCGTCCTGGTCCCGCACCGCCGCGCCCTCGACGGCCGCGACCCGGCCCCGGGCGCCCCGCGCCAGGACGACCAGCTTGCCGTCCTCGGCGCTCAGTTCGGCCGGGTCGGACGGGGTGGGCCGGGCGGCCGGTACGACGGGTGACTCAGGCATCGGCGGGTTGCCTCTCCTCGGTTCTGGTCTGGTTGTTGCGGGTCTCGGCCTGCTCGCCGCGCCCCGCACCGTCCGGCGCGTCACTCGGTTCGACCCGGCTGACCAGCACGGTGTCTATCCGGTTGCGCCGCCCGGTGGTGCCCTCGGCGATCAGCCGCAGCCCGGCCACCTCGGCGCGGGCGCCGGGGATCGGCACCCGGCCCAGGGACTGGGCCAGCAGGCCGCCGACGGTCTCCACCTCGTCGGTGGGCAGTTCGGTGTCGAACAGCTCGCCCAGGTTCTCCACCGGGAGCCGGGCGGTGACCCGCACCGCGCCGTCCTCCAGGTGTTCCACCGGCGGGCGTTCGACATCGTACTCGTCGGTGATCTCGCCGACGATCTCCTCCAGGATGTCCTCGATCGTCACCAGGCCGCCGGTGCCGCCGTACTCGTCGACGACGATGACCAGGTGGTTGCGGGCGGCCTGCATCTCCGAGAGCAGGTCGTCGACCGGCTTGGACTCGGGCACGAAGGTCGCCGGCCGCATCAGCTCGGAGACCGGGCTCTGGTGGGCCCGCAGGTCGCCGCCCCGGGTGCGCCGGATGAGGTCCTTGAGGTAGAGCACGCCGAGCACGTCGTCGACGCTCTCGCCGATGACCGGGATGCGGGAGAAGCCGGAGCGCAGGAAGAGCGCCAGCGCCTGGGAGAGCGTCTTGCCCTCCTCTATCCAGACCATCTCCGTGCGGGGCACCATCACCTCGCGGGCGATGGTGTCGCCGAGCGCGAAGACCGAGTGGATCATCTGCCGCTCGCCGTGCTCCACGACGCCGCGCTGCTCGGCCAGGTCGACCAGCTCGCGCAGCTCCACCTGGCTGGCGAACGGCCCCTCCCGGAAGCCGCGCCCCGGGGTGACCGCGTTGCCGATCAGGATCAGCAGCGAGGCGAGCGGGTTCAGCGCCCGCCCCAGCCAGCGGACCAGCGGCGCCACCGCCCGGCCCACCGCGTACGCGTGCTGCCGGCCGATGGTGCGCGGGGCCACCCCGACCGCGACGAAGCTGACCACGGTCATCGCGCCGGCGGTGATCAGCGCCGCCCGCCAGCCCGCGCCGAAGGTGTCCACCGCGACGAGGGCGACCAGCGTGGTGGCGGTCAGCTCGGCCAGCAGCCGGAGCAGCAGCAACAGGTTGAGGTGGCGGACCACGTCGCCGGCGACGGCCTGGAGGGTCCGCGCGCCGCGCGCCCCGTCCCGGGCCAGCTCGGCGGCCCGGGCCGGGGAGACGGCGGCGAGCGCCGCCTCGGTCATCGCGATCAGACCGGCGAGCACCACCAGCCCCGCCGCGAAGAAGATGAGCTGGAGGTCGGGTAGGCCGGCGGCGGCCGCCGCCTGGGTGGTCATCACCGGGTCCGGGTCGACCGCCAGCTGGCCAGCAGTCGGGCCTGGAGCGTGAACATCTCCCGCTCCTCCTCCGGCTCGGCGTGGTCGTACCCGAGCAGGTGCAGCACGCCGTGCACGGTGAGCAGGTGCAGCTCGTCGGCGGTGGTGTGGCCGGCGGTGGCGGCCTGCTTGGCCGCCACCTCCGGGCAGAGCACGATGTCGCCGAGCAGGGCCGGCTCACCGCCGGCCGGGGCGCTCTCCCCCGGACCGTGGTCGACGCTGCCCTCGTCCATCGGGAAGGCGAGCACGTCGGTCGGCCCGTCCCCACCCATCCAGCGGTGGTTCAGCTCGGTCATGTACTCGATGTCGACCAGCAGCACGGAGAGCTCGGCGAGGGGGTTGACCCCCATCTCGTCGAGGGCGTGCCGGGCGACGGCGAGCACGGCGTCGGTGTCGACGACGACACCTGACTCGTTCGCGATCTCGATGGACAACTGTCTTCCTCTGGGTTAGCGGCGCCGGCCGGCCCGGCCGCCCTGGGCGGTCCGCCCCGGCACGGCGTGCACGCTCTGCGCCTGCTGGTTCTCCCGCTCGGCGTCCCAGCGGGCGTACGCGTCGACGATCTCGCCGACCAGCTTGTGCCGGACCACGTCCGAGCTGGAGAGCTGGGCGAAGTGCACGTCCTCGACGTTCTCCAGGATCTCTCGGACCACCCGCAGGCCGCTGGTCGTACCGCCGGGGAGGTCCACCTGGGTGACGTCACCGGTCACCACGATCTTGGAGTTGAAGCCGAGTCGGGTGAGGAACATCTTCATCTGCTCGGGCGTGGTGTTCTGCGCCTCGTCCAGGATGATGAACGCGTCGTTGAGGGTCCGGCCCCGCATGTACGCCAGCGGCGCGACCTCGATCGTGCCGGCGGCCATCAGCTTGGGGATGGACTCCGGGTCGAGCATGTCGTGCAGCGCGTCGTAGAGCGGCCGCAGGTACGGGTCGATCTTCTCGTTGAGGGTGCCGGGCAGGAAGCCCAGCCGCTCCCCCGCCTCGACCGCCGGCCGGGTCAGGATGATCCGGTTGACCTGCTTCGCCTGGAGCGCCTGGACGGCCTTCGCCATGGCGAGGTAGGTCTTTCCGGTGCCGGCGGGGCCGATGCCGAAGACGATGGTGTGCGAGTCGATCGCGTCGACGTAGCGCTTCTGCCCGAGCGTCTTGGGGCGGATGGTGCGCCCGCGCCGGGAGAGGATGTTGAGGGTGAGGACCTCGGCGGGCCGCTCCGCGCTGCCCTGCTCGAGCATGCCGACGGTACGCCGGACGGCGTCAGTGGTCAGGGTCTCGCCTTTCTCGATCAGTTCGAGCAGCTCGCTGAAGAGGCGCTCGGCGAGGGCGTTGTCCGCGGGGGCACCGGTGATGGTGATCTCGTTGCCGCGCACGTGCACGTCACTGTCGACCGAGCGTTCGACGAGGCGCAGGATCTCGTCGGCCGCGCCGAGCAGGTTGACCATGATCTTGGAATCGGGAACGGTGATCCTGGTCTGCACCCGGGGCGGGCCGGGAGGTGGGGTGCCGGTCATAAATCGGGCCGTCGGGCCCTGCGCCACCTGCTTCCGATCTCGGGCGCCGGCCCTGCTGGCGCGGCGTGCGGACGTTACACCCATCGTATCCGCTCAACCCCGACGGCACCGCGTCCATTTCCGCCCGCCTCCGGGGCGGGCGCAGGGTGGGCGATACCTCCGGGCGGCACCCACACCACGCACCCGCGCCCAGGGCGGGGGTCGGGTCAGCCGGCGCGGAAGTCGTACCGGTCGAAGGCCTCCTGACGGCGGGTGAAGCGGTAGGTCGCCCAGTGCATCCGGACCACCGTGCCGTGCTCGTCCCGGGTCAGCCGCAGCAGCTCGCCGACCTCCCGCCCGGCGACCGTCCGGAAGACGTCCGGAGCGTCCGGCAGCGGCGCGAAGACCGCCGGGGGCTTCCCCGCCGGGTCGTCGGCGCCCCGGGCGCGCAGCGCGCCGTCGTGCCAGCTGAAGACGTATTCGAAGCCCTCGCCCCACCAGCGGCCCAGCATCCCGCGCAGCGGCCCGGGGGCGGGTTCGCCCGGCCGCCACGGAGTGACGTCCGCCGGGTCGTGCTCGGCGGACGCGGCGAGCAGCCGGTGCGGCAGGTCGAAGACCTCCGCCGCGGTGCCGGAGGAGCCGAGCACCGCGCAGCCCATCGCGCCGGCCGTGCCGTCGCCGCCGCGCCGGCCGTAGACCGCGGCGAGGAAGCCCGGCATCGCGCCGTCGTGCCCCACGTGCACCACCCGGTCGGGGTACGGCACCAGGATCAGGCCGAGCCCGAAACCGGCCGCCCAGAGCGTCTCGTCGGTGGTGGTCAGCGGCCAGCGCATCTCGTCCAGCGAGGCCGCGGCGAGCACCGCCCCGGCCGGGTCCAGCGCCACCGGGTCGGCCAGGAAGGCCGCCCACCGGGCCATGTCGGTCGCGGTGCTCCAGAGCTGGGCGGCCGGGGCGATCGCACCGAAGTCGGTCGGCGGCTCCGGGTGCGCCTCGTCGGAGTAGGCGTCGACCAGAAACCCGGTGGCCGCCGCCGGCCCCGGCGTGACCGAGGTGGCGGCCAGGCCCAGTGGGGTCAGCACCCGCTCGGTGAGCACCTCTGACCAGGAGCTGCCGCGCAGCTCGCCGACCAGCCGGCCGAGCAGCGCCATGCCCAGGTTGGAGTAGTGGTAGCGGCGACCGGTCGGCAGCACCCGCTCGGCCCGGGCCAGCTCGGCGACGAGTTCGTCCGCGCCGGGGGCGCGCAGCGTGTCCCAGACGTCACCGTACGGCTCGCGTTGCAGGCCGGCGGTGTGCGACAGCAGCCGGCGTACGGTCAGCTCGCCGTGCGCCGGCAGCGCCAGGTGACGGCCGATCGGGTCGTCCAGGTCGAGCAGGCCGTCGTCGCGGCACTGCATCACCAGCACCGAGGTGAAGGTCTTGGTCACCGAGCCGATCCGGAACCGGGTGCCCGGGCCGAGGTCGGCGTCGGTGCCGGTGCCGCCGACCTCGCAGGTCCACAGCGGCCGGTCGGCGCGGTGCAGGGCCGCCGCCAGGGCCGGCACCCGGGCCTGCGCCTGCACCCGGCGCACCATCCGGGCCAGCCGGTCGGGGCCAGCCGTCACGCGACGTTCCGGGCCAGCATCGGGCCGAGCGGCGCGCCGCCGAGCAGGTGCGCGTGCACGTGGAAGAGCTCTTGGCCGCCGTACGCGCCGGTGTTGAACATCAGCCGGAAGCCGTCCCCGAGCAGCCCCTCGTCCTCCGCCACCGCGGCCGCCGTGGCGAGCAGGTCGCCGGCGAGCTTCGGGTCGCCCTGTGCCAGCGTGGCGACGTCGGCGTAGTGCTCCTTCGGGATGACCAGCACGTGCACCGGCGCCTTCGGGTCGAGGTCGCGGAAGGCGAGGGTGGTGTCGGTTTCCCGGACGATGGTGGCCGGGATCTCCCCGGCGGCGATGCGGCAGAACAGGCAGTCGGATCCCATCGGGGCATGGTAAGGCGTGCCGAGCGGCTCGGGCATGATGTGCCGCGTGACTTCACGAGCGGTACTGGTGACGGGGGCGTCGCGCGGCATCGGCCGCGCGGTGGCGCGGGCGTTCGCGGCGGCCGGGGACCGGGTGGCGATCCACCACCGGGACTCGGCCGAGCTGGCCGAGGCGCTCCGCGCCGAGCTGCCCGGCGACGGCCACGTGGTGGTCCGCGCGGACCTCACCGACCCGGCGGCGGTACGGGCCATGGTGGACGACGCCGCCGCCCGGCTCGGGGGGCTCGACGTGCTGGTCAACAACGCCGGCGTGTACGGCGAGCGGGACGCCCCGCACCCGGTCTTCGGCGCCTCGTACGAGCAGTGGCAGCGGCAGTGGCGGCGGGTGCTGGAGACCAACCTGACCGGGGCGGGCAACGTCACCTGGTGCGCTGCCCAGCACATGCGGGAGCGCGGTGGCCGGGTGGTGAACGTGTCGTCGCGGGGCGCGTTCCGGGGCGAGCCGGACCAGCCCGCGTACGGCGCCAGCAAGGCCGGCCTGAACGCGCTCGGGCAGTCCCTCGCCGTCGCGCTCGCCCCGTACGGCATCGCGGTCGCCACGGTCGCCCCGGGCTTCGTGGCGACCGACATGACCACGGAGCACCTGACCGGCGAGCAGGGCGACGCGATCCGGGCGCAGAGCCCGTTCGGCCGGGTGGCCCGCCCCGAGGAGATCGCCGCCGCCGTGCACTGGCTGGCCAGCCCCGAGGCGCAGTGGGCCTCCGGCACCATCGTCGACCTCAACGGCGCCTCCTACCTGCGTACCTGACGCCGGCCGGCCCCCGCCACACCTCAGGATCCACGCAGTTTCACTGAATGAGTGCCTATCCGGCGCGGAATAGCCACTCATTCAGTGAAAGTGCCCGCGGCCGGGCCCGGCGCGGGGCGGCCCGGCGTGCGGCCCAGCCCGGGGCGGGGTGGGGTGGGGGTTTACCAGCGGGAGAGGCGGGTGGCGAGGACGCTCAGGGCGGCCACCCCGGCGGTGGAGGTGCGCAGCACCGACGGACCGAGCCGCACCGGGCGGGCGCCGGCGTCGGCGAAGGCGGTCAACTCGACCGGGGCGATGCCGCCCTCCGGGCCGACCACCAGCACGATCTCGCCGGTCTGCGGCAGCTCGGCGGTGCTCAGCCGCTCCTCGGCCTCCTCGTGCAGCACGAACGCGGCACCGGCGCCGGCGATCCGCCGCACCACGGTCCCGGTGGACTCGTCCGGAGCTCCGGCCACCACCGGCAGCCAGGGCCGGCGGGCCTGCTTGGCCGCCTCCCGGGCGGTCGCCACCCACTTGTCCCGGGCCCGTACGCCCCGGTCGCCGCGCCACTGGGTCACCGAGCGGGACGCCGCCCAGGGCACGATCTCGTCCACTCCGACCTCGGTCATCGCCTGCACGGCCAGTTCGCCCCGGTCTCCCTTGGCGATGCCCTGCACCACGACGATCCGGGGGACCGGCGCGTCGGCGTACCCCCGGGAGGTGACCCGCACGTCGAGGGTGCCCCGGCCGACGGCGGTGACCACGGCGGCGGCCGTGCCGCCCCGGCCGTCGGCCAGCAGCAGCTCCTCGCCGACGCGCAGCCGCTGCACGGTGGCCGCGTGGTGGCCCTCCGGGCCGTCCAGGGTCAGCGTGTCGCCGGTGGGCAGCGCCTCGACCAGGAACAGCGGCGCGGACACCTCAGGCGTGCCCGTTGAAGGCGTCGCGCATCCGGGAGAAGAAGCCGCCCTGCTTGGTCAGCTCGGCGACCTCCTCGCCCCGGGTCTTGGCGAAGTCGCGCAGCATCTTCTCCTGGTCGGCGTCGAGCTTCGTCGGCGTCCGCACGTCGAGGTGGACGTAGAGGTCGCCCCGGCCGGTGCCGCGCAGGTGCGGCACACCCCGGGCCCGCAGCCGCAGCGTGCTGCCCGGCTGGGTGCCGGCCTTGACGTCGACCGTCTCCTCGCTGTCCAGCGTCTTGATGGTCAGCCGGGTGCCGAGCGCGGCGGCGGTCATCGGCACGGTGACCCGGCAGTGCAGGTCGTCGCCCTTGCGGGAGTACACGTCGTGCGGCCGCTCGTGGATCTCCACGTAGAGGTCCCCGGCGGTGCCGCCGCCCGGGCCCACCTCACCCTGCTGGGCGAGCCGGATCCGCATGCCGTCCTCGACCCCGGCGGGGATCTTGACGGTCAGCGAGCGCCGGGTGCGCACCCGGCCGTCGCCGGCGCAGGTCGGGCAGGGATGCGGGATGGTGGTGCCGTACCCCTGGCAGACGGTGCAGGGGCGGGCGGAGACCACCTGGCCGAGGAAGGTGCGCTGCACCGACTGCACCTCGCCCCGGCCACCGCACGCCTCGCAGGTGGCCAGGTGGGTGCCGGCGGCGGTGCCGGCGCCGGCGCAGGTGGTACAGAGCACCGCGGTGTCGACCGTGATCGGCGCCTCGACGCCGAACGCGGTCTCGTGCAGGTCCAGCTCCAGCCGCAGGATCGCGTCGGCGCCCGGCCGGGTACGCGGTCGCGGCCCCCGGGCGCCACCCGCGGCGCCGCCGAAGAACGCGTCCATGATGTCCTGGAAGCCGACGAACGGGCCCGCGCCGCCGGGACCGCCCGGCCCCGCGCCGCCGCCACCCGGGGCGAGCGGGTCGCCACCCAGGTCGACGATCTGCCGTTTCCGGTCGTCCGAGAGGACCTCGTACGCGGCGTTGATGTCCTTGAACTTCTCCTGGGCCTCCGGGTCCGGATTGACGTCCGGGTGGAACTGCCGCGCCAGCTTGCGGTAGGCGCGCTTGATCTCGTCGTCGGAGGCTTCCCGGCTCACGCCGAGAATGCCGTAGTAGTCCCTGGCCACTGCGTTCGGTGTCCTCATGTTCGTCTCGCGTTGCGCCGGTCGTCGGCCGGGGCCGGGTGCCGGCCCCTGCCCTGGATCAGTTCTGGGCCAGCAGTTCGCCCACGTAGCGTGCCACGGCCCTCACCGTGGCGATGGTGCCGGGGTAGTCCATCCGGGTGGGGCCCAACACGCCCAGCCCGCCGAGCGCGGTCGCCCCCGGCCCGTAGCCGGTGCTGACCACGGAGGCGGCCCGCAGGTTGTCGATCTCGTTCTCGTCGCCGATCAGCACCCGGGTGGTGGTCGACTCGGCCTCGCCGATCAGCTTGAGCATCACCACCTCCTCCTCCAGCGCCTCCAGGATGGGCCGCAGCGAGCCCTGGAAGTCGAGCAGGCCGCCCCGGGTGAGGTTCGCGGTGCCGGCGAGCGCGATGCGCTCCTCGTGCCGTTCGACCAGGGTCTCCAGCAGCACCGTGGAGAGCGTGGTCATCGCCCCGCGCAGGTGCGGCGCGGACTCGTCGACCAGCGCCTGGACCAGCGGCGGGGTCTCCGACAGCCGGCTGCCCACCAGCTTCTCGTTGACCAGCCGGCGCAGGTCGGTGACGTGGTCGGCGGGGATCGGCGCGGGCAGCTCCACCAGCCGCTGCTCGACCCGGCCGGTGTCGGCGATCATGACCAGCATCAGCCGGGTGGTGGAGATCGGCACCAGCTCCAGGTGGCGCACCGAGGAGCGGGCCAGCGACGGGTACTGCACCACGGCGACCTGCCGGGTCAGCTGGGCCAGCAGCCGCACGGTGCGGTGCACCACGTCGTCCAGGTCGACGGCGCCGACCAGGAAGCGCTCGATCGCCCGGCGCTCGGCCGGGCTCAGCGGCTTGACCCGGGACAGCCGGTCGACGAAGAGGCGGTAGCCACGGTCGGTGGGCACCCGGCCGGCACTGGTGTGCGGCTGCCGGATGTAGCCCTCCTCCTCCAGCACGGCCATGTCGTTGCGCACCGTGGCCGGCGAGACGCCGAGCTGGTGCCGCTCGACCAGGGCCTTGCTGCCGACCGGCTCCTGGGTGGCGACGTAGTCCTCGACGATCGCGCGCAGCACGGCGAGCTTGCGGTCGTCGAGACCCATCTCCCCACCTCCTGACGCACGTCGGCCCGGAGCGGCTGAGGCGCCCCGGGCGAGCGCACTGGCACTCGACTGTAGCGAGTGCCAGTCTACGTCGGCGTCCCCGCTGACGCGATGATCAGCGACGGACCACGGGTGCGCCCCGCCACCCGGACGGAGCGCCAGGGCCGATCATCCGGACATCCGGGGCGGTGTCGCTCTGGTGAGGGCTTGCCGGCAACCCCTACCGTGACGTCCATGACTGAACCACCTCGCCCTCCCGGAGCGGGGGACCCCGGCGACCGCCCGGACCCGACCGCCCCGTCCGGCTCGTCGTACGAGCCGCCCACCGCACCACTGTCCGGGGCACCCGGGGCGGGCGGCTATCCCCCGCCCGGTGGCTATCCGCCACCCACCGGTGACCAACCGCCGGCGGGCGGCTACCCACCGCCGGGTGGTTACGCCGCGCCGGGCGTCGGCTATCCGACCGCCGGCGGCTACGGCGCTCCCGGCGGCGGCTACGGCGCCCCGGGCGGCGGCTACGCCACCGACGACGACAGGACCTGGTCGCTGATCGCGCACTTCGGCGGCCCGGTCGGCGTGATCGTCGGCGGCAGCCTGCTCGGCTGGGTGGCGCCGCTGATCGCGCTCTCCGCCAAGGGCCAGCAGTCCCCGACCGTGCGGGCGCACGCCACGGCCTCGCTGAACTTCCAGATCACCTGGGCGATCGCCAACGTCATCGGCTTCGTCCTGGCTATCGTCACCTGCGGGGTGCTCTTCTTCATCCCGATCCTGACCGCTCTGGTGCCGATCATCTTCGGCATCATCGGCGGGGTGAAGGCCACCGAGGGCGTCGTCTACCGCTACCCGGCGAGCTACGCCTTCAAGAAGTGACCGGTCCCGGCCGGCCCACCCGGGCCGGCCGGGATCAGGGCAGCAGGTCGCGGACCACGGCGTCGGCCAGCAGCCGACCGCGCAGGGTGAGCACCGCCCGCCCCGCCGCGTGCCCCGCGGGGTCCAGCAGGCCGTCGGCCAGCGCCCGCTCGGCACCCGCCCGACCCGCCGGGTCGAGGGCGTCCAGCGGCAGGCCGGAGGCGAGCCGCAGCCGGAGCATGACGTCCTCCATGTGCGCCTCGCCAGCGGTCAGCACCTCCCGGGCCAGGCCGGGTGACTCCCCGGCGGCCAGGCGCTTCGCGTACGCGGTGGGGTGCTTGACGTTCCACCAGCGCACCCCGCCGACGTGGCTGTGCGCCCCCGGGCCGAGGCCCCACCAGTCCGCGCCGGTCCAGTAGAGCAGGTTGTGCCGGCACCGGGCCGCCTCGGAGCGGGCCCAGTTGGAGACCTCGTACCAGGAGAAGCCGGCCGCGCCGAGGGCGGCCTCCGCCGCCAGGTACCGGTCCGCCGCCACGTCGTCCGACGGGTACGGCAGCTCGCCGCGCCGCATCCGGGCGGCGAGCCGGGTGCCGTCCTCCACGATCAGGGCGTACGCGCTGACGTGGTCCACCCCGGCGGCGACCACCTGCTCGAGGGAGGCGGCGAAGTCCGCCGCGCTCTCCCCCGGCGTGCCGTAGATCAGGTCCAGGTTGACGTGGTCGAACCCGGCGTCGCGGGCCTCCAGCGCGGCGGCGACCGCCCGGCCGGCGCTGTGCCGGCGATCGAGGATCGCCAGCACCCCGGGTGCGGCGGACTGCATGCCCAGGGAGATCCGGGTGTAGCCGGCCGCGCGCAGGGTGCGCAGCGACTCCGGCGTCACCGACTCCGGGTTGGCCTCGGTGGTCACCTCGGCGTCGGCGGCCAGCCCCCAGGTGCGGTCGATGCCGTCCAGGATGCGGGCCAGGTCGTCGGCGGGGAGCAGGGTCGGCGTGCCACCGCCGACGAAGACGGTGTCCACCCGGGGCGGCGGGGTGTCGCCGAGGACCCGGGCCGCCAGCGCCAGCTCGGCCAGCACGGTGTCGGCGTACGACTCCCGGTCGGCGCCGCCACCGAGTTCGGCCGAGGTGTAGGTGTTGAAGTCGCAGTAGCCGCAGCGGCTGGCACAGAACGGCACGTGGACGTACACGCCGAAGCCGCGCGCGCCGACCGCGTTCAGGGCGGTGGCGGGCAGCGACCCGTCGACGGGGACGGTCTCGCCTTCTGGAAGGACGCCGGGCATGGCCACTAGTGTGCCCGGCATGACCTCTCCCGACCGCCTCGTGCGGGTCACCACGGCCAGTGGGGTGACCACCCTCACCCTGGACAGCCCGCACAACCGCAACGCGCTCTCCACGCCACTGATGACCGAGCTGCTGGCCGGGATCGCCGCGGCGGTCGCCGACGCCGCCGTCCGGGTGATCGTGCTGGACCACACCGGGCCGGTCTTCTGCTCCGGCGCGGACCTGAAGCAGACGGCCGCCGCGTACGCCAGCGGGAGCGTGCCGGCCGGGATGCTCGGCGACGTGCTGGCGGCGGTCTGGGAGTGCCCGAAGCCGGTGCTGGCGAAGGTGGCCGGGCCGGCGCGGGCCGGCGGGCTGGGCCTGATCGCGGCGGCCGACCTGGCGGTCTGCGCCGAGGAGGCGACGTTCGCCTTCACCGAGGTGCGGATCGGGGTGATCCCGGCGGTCATCTCCGCCACGGTGCTGCCCCGGCTGCACCCGCGCGCGGCGGCCGAGCTGTACCTGACCGGGGACACCTTCGACGGCCGGCGGGCCGCCGAGATCGGCCTGGTGACCGCGGCGGTGCCGGCGGACGGGCTGGACGCGGCGGTGGAGCGCTACTGCGCCTCGCTGGTGCGCGGCGCGCCGGGGGCGCTGGCCGGGGCGAAGGGCCTGCTGCGCCGCCCGGCCCCCACCGACCTGCGCGGCGAGATCGCCGAGCTGTCCGCCCTCTCCACCGGCTACTTCCTCTCCGACGAGGGCCGCGAGGGCGTGCTCGCCTTCCGCGAGAAACGATTGGCTCGATGGGTGGCCGCTCTGGACGGTGGTCCGGCAGACGGGGCCCGGTAGCACCGGTTCGGGGTGCTTTCTTCCTTTGCTCCCGAAAACGTGAACCGGTCGGCCGACCCGGCTCGCCTTTTCGGGCACGTACGCTGGGGATGACCGTGAAACAGGAGGTGCGGGTGCGAAGTCGGGCAATTGTCGCAGTCGGTGTCGTCTTCGCGGTCGTCGCTCTCCTCGGGGTCTGGGTCGTCGTCCGTCAGCTCGGCGGCCAGCTCCGGCTCCCCGTGGCGAGCCGCAGCTGCACCGTCCAGGCCGACGGCACGGTGCTGCTCGACGCCGACCAGATGGCGAACGCGGCGACGATCGCGGCGATCGGCATCCAGCGGCAGATGCCCGAGCGGGCGGTGGTGGTCGCGCTGGCCACCGCGTACCAGGAGTCGGGCCTGCGCAACCTCTCCGGCGGCGACCGGGACTCGATCGGCCTGTTCCAGCAGCGGCCGAGCCAGGGCTGGGGCACCCCGCAGCAGATCCGCGACCAGCGGTACGCGGCCAACCGCTTCTACGCCGCGCTGAAGAAGGTGCGCGGCTGGGAGGAGATGCGGGTCACCGACGCGGCCCAGGCGGTCCAGCGGTCGGCCTTCCCGACGGCGTACCAGAAGTGGGCGGACGAGTCCGAGGTGCTGACCCGCGCCCTGCTCGGCGAGGCGACCGGCGCGGTGGCCTGCACGGTGAGCCGGACGCCGGTCATGCGGGGCGAGGCGGCCGCGGCGGCGCTGACCCGCGGCCTGACCCTGGACTGGGGGCTGCCGGGCACCGGCACGGCGGCCGCGCTGAGCGGGCTCACCGTGCCCGCCGCCGACCGTCGCGACGGCTGGCGGTACGCCCACTGGCTGGTGTCGCACGCGCCCGACCACGGGGTGAAGCGGGTCCGCTTCGCCGGCCTGGAGTGGACCGCCGAGGACGGCACCTGGGCCAAGATCTCCGACGGCCGCCCGGCCGACGGCCAGGTGCTGGCGGAGGTCTTCGCCGAGGGGTGACCCTGGTGCCTCGCGGCCGGGCCAGGACGCCGGCCTACCGGTGTCGCCCGGCCCGAGACCCGGTCAGGAGCGGCTGCCGGCCACCCGGCGACGGACCTTCTCCAGGACCGGCTCCGGCAGCTCGGCGGCGTCCAGCAGCCGGGGCAGCAGCTCCGGTTCGAGGTTCATCGCCCGGAACACCTCGCCGATGGTGACCCCGTGCGCGGGCCGGTCCACCACCTCGACCGGGTCGCCCGCGCCGATCTCGCCCTCGCGCAGCACCCGCAGGTACGCCCCGGGCGCCGCCCGCACCGTGAACCGCTTGATCAGGTCGGGTACGCCCCAGAACCCGGCGAAGGTGGTGCAGGGGGTGCGCGGCTTGGTCACCTGGAGCACGGCCGAGCCGATCGCCCACAGCTCGCCGATGACCGCCCCGGTCACGTCCACCGCCGAGGTGGTCAGGTTCTCGCCGAACCCGCCGGGCGGGACGGTGCGCCCCAGCTCCGCCGACCACCACTCGGCGTCCTCCCCCGCGTACGCGTAGACCGCCTGGTCGGGGCCGCCGTGGTGGGCCCGCTCGCCGATGAAGTCCCCGGCCACCCCGTCGGCGCGCAGCAGCACCGGACCGTCCACCGGTCGCTTGTCGATGCCGCTGCGGCCGCTCGGGTCGCCCGCCCACTCCGCCTCGGTCACCACGCCGAGGTTCACCGCCGCCAGCCTGCCCGTCATGGCGCAGAGCCTAGCCGTGGACGCCGGGTCCGGGGCACCCGCCGATCCGCCGTCAGGTCAGCCCTTGACGGCGCCGGCCGGGCCCTCGACAGGGCGCGGGGGTCAGCCCTTGACGGCGCCGGCGACCAGCCCGGAGACCATCCGGCGCTGCACCAGCAGGAAGAAGACGATCACCGGCAGGGTGAACAGCGTCGAGGCGGCCATCACGGACCCCCACGCGGTGTCGTCCCGGCCGAAGAAGAAGGTCATCGCCACCGGCAGGGTGTACTTGTCCTGGTCGTTGACGAAGGTCAACGCGAAGATCAGCTCGTTCCAGGCGGTGATGAAGGAGAAGATGCTGGTCGCGACCAGGCCCGGCGCCACCAGCGGGAAGAGGATCCGGCGGAAGGTCTGGGCCCGGCTGGCCCCGTCGATCGCCGCGGCCTCCTCCAGCTCCTTGGGCACCGCGGCCACGAAGCCGCGCAGCATCCAGACCGCGAACGGCAGCGAGAAGCCGAGGTAGGTCAGGATCAGGCTGGGCAGGGTGTTGTAGAGACCGAGCCGCTGGATCATCAGGAACAGCGGGATGACCAGCGCCTCCAGCGGGATCATCTGCACCACCAGCAGCATGATCAGGAAGCTGGTCCGGAGCGTGAAGCGGAACCGGGCCACCGCGGTGGCCGCGAGCAGCGCGACCAGGCCGCTGAGCAGCACCGTGCTCACCGCCACCAGAGCGCTGTTGAGGAAGAAGTCGGCGAACGTCACGCCCGGGATCAGGTTGCCGGTGAGGATCTCCCGGTAGTGCTCCAGGGTCGGTTCGGCCGGCACCGGCCGGGGCGTCGACGAGAAGATCTCCCGGTTGGGCTTCAGCGACGTGGCGACCATCCAGTAGACGGGGAAGGCGGCGAAGAGCGCCACCAGCAGACCCGCGCCGTTGAGGGCGACCCGCTTCACCATCGCGCCGCGCCTCACGCGTCCTCCTCCTGCTTGAGCACCATGCGGACGTAGAGACCGGTCACCACCAGCAGGATCAGGGTGAGGATGACCGCGATCGCGGAGCCCACGCCGTACTTGGGCGGCGGCGAGAAGGCCTCGGCGTACGAGTAGATGGAGAGCATGAACGTCGGCCGGTCCTGGGTGCCGCCGGCCAGCACGAACTGCTGGGTGAAGACCTTGAAGTCCCAGATGGTGCTGAGCACGATCAGGATCCCGAAAACCGGCCGCAGCAACGGGAAGGTGATCTTCCAGAACACCTTCCACGGCCCGGCCCCGTCGACCCGGGCCGCCTCGTGCAGCTCGCTCGGCACGCTCTTGAGCCCGGCGAGCACGCTCACCGCGATGAACGGGAACGAGTGCCAGACCACCACCAGGGTGAGGATGGCGAAGAAGAGCAGCGGGGAGTTGAACCAGCCGTACCCGGTCCAGTCGCTGCGGCCGAAGAGCGTGGTCGACAGCCCGTCGGGCAGCTTGTTGAACAGCCAGGTGACCAGCCCGCTGGTGTCGTCGAAGATCCACTTCCAGACGATGGTGCCGGTCAGCGCCGGGGTGGCCCAGGCGAGCATGACGCAGCTCGCCACGAAGGTGGCCATCCGCCGGCCGAGCCGGTTGAGCAGCAGCCCGACCAGGGTGCCGAGGACCATCGTCAGCACCACGTTCGCGGCGGCGAAGAGCACCGTGTTGCGCAGCACCGTACGGAAGAACGGGTCGCCCAGGATCTGGGTGTAGTTGCCCAGTCCCACCCACGGCCACTCGCGGTCGCCGCGCAGCTGCCGGACGCTGTCCAGCTTGTAGAACGACATCGCCACCACCTGGCCGAGCGGCCAGAGCAGCAGCACCCCGATGACCACCAGGCAGGGCAGCAGGAGCAGGTACGGCAGGCGGTCCACGCGGGGCCGCCGCCGTGCGGAGGTCTTCCGCCCGGCGGCAGTCCCGGTGTTCTTGGTCAGTAAGCTCACTTGGCGTTGAGAATGCTTTCCATCTCGGCGGCGGCGTCGGCGGTGGCCTGCTCGACCGTCTTCTGGCCCTTCATGACCGAGCTGTTCATCGCCTGGGTCACCGTCTTGGTGCGGCTGACCTCCACCCACTTCGGGGTCAGCGGGGTGACCTTCGTGTTCTGCATGGTGGTGGCGAACGCGGCCATGATCTTGTCGTTGGCGTACTCGCCGCCGCTGACCAGGTCGGAGTAGACCGGGAAGAAGTTCAGGCTGCTGGCGAAGGTCTTCGCGTTCTTCTTGTTCAGCAGGACGGTGAGGTAGTCCCACGCCAGGTCCTGCTTCTTGCTGTCCTTCCAGAGGGCGACGTCCGAGCCGCCGGCGAACGCCGGGGCCGGCTTGCCGTCCGGGCCGGGGATCGGGAAGGTGCCCCAGACCTTCTCGATGTCGGGGTTGTCCTTCTTGATGGCGCCGCCCTGCCAGCTACCGCCGAAGGCCATCGCCGCCTTGCCGGTGGCGAACTGGGTGCGGGCGTCGATCTCGTTCCAGCCGGCGGCGGCCGGCGGGGCGACCTTGTGCACGGTGACCAGGTCGGTCCAGAACTTGACCGCCTTCTGCGCCTCGGGGGTGGTGTAACCGGACTTCCAGGTGCCGCCCTGGTTGGTGGCGATCTCGCCGCCGGCGCCCCAGAGGAAAGAGTAGAAGGGCAGCTCGGAGTTGCCCGGCAGCGCGATGCCGTAGGTGCCCGGCTTCTTGGCCTGCACGGCCTTGGCGGTGGCGACCAGCTCGTCCCAGTTGGTCGGCGTCTTCACGCCGGCCTCGGCGAACCAGTCGGTGCGGTAGTAGACGCCGCGGACGCCGGCGTACCACGGGACGCCGTACTGCTTGCCGTCGAGCTGGGCGTTCTTCACCAGGTCGGGCAGGATGTCCTTGCTCTCCGCCCAGCCGGACATCTTCCCGGTGACGTCGGCGAGCGCCTCCTGGGCCGCCCAGCCCTGGGTCTCGGTGTTGCCCAGCTCGGTGACGTCCGGCCCCTCACCGCCGGCGAGCGCCGCCTGGAACTTCTTCGGCGCCTCCAGCCAGGGGATGTACTGGACGACCACGTCGGTGTCGGGGTGCTTCTGCCGGAACTCGGTCTCGACGCCGTCGAGGAACTTCGTCTGGGCGTCGCTGCCCTCGCCCATCATCCAGACCGTGAGCTTGCTCTTGTCGGCCGCTTCGTCGTCGCCGGAGCCCCCGCAACCGGCGAGCACCATCGCGGCCGAGGCCACGACGGCGGTGACCGGGGCCAGCCGCTTCCACCTGTTCACGCCACTTCTCCCTCGCGCCGTCTGGCAGTAACCTTCTCTGCCGCACCCTAGTAGGAAAAATTCCTTTACGACAGGGGCGGGTTGCGGGCGAGGCGACGGTACCGCAGCCGGCGGGTCGGGGAGCAGACCCGTTGCGGGTACGCGGACGGGCGCCCGACCTCAGGGTCGGGCGCCCGTCGAAGAGCGTTGTCGCTGCTTACCGGTGGGTGACGCTGCGGCGGCGACCCACGCCGGCCACCAGGGCCACGGCGATGGCGGCCAGCACGACCTGCACCAGCAGTTCCATCCAGTCGATGCCGGCGGTCTCGGTGGCGATGCCCATGGCCCGCGCCAGCACGGTGCCCAGCAGGGCGGCGCCGACACCGATCAGCATGTGCAGCCAGATCGGCATGTTCTGCCGGCCCGGCACGACCAGGCGGCCCAGCGCGCCGACGATGAGACCGACGACGATGGCGGTGATGATGCCCCAGACGGTGAGCTCCACGACCGTCCTCCTTCGGTAGGTATGACACACGATGTGTGATTCTTGGCGTGATCGATAGGTTCCCGACCCCGCGATTTCCCAAACCGACTCCGGG
The DNA here is from genome assembly GCF_018070095.1 of Micromonospora sp. U56. Lineage (NCBI taxonomy): Bacteria > Bacillati > Actinomycetota > Actinomycetes > Micromonosporales > Micromonosporaceae > Micromonospora > Micromonospora sp. U56. Next base: position 2,782 of record NZ_JAGPYL010000085.1, on the reverse strand, counting down.
GACGATCTGGTCGAGACTCGCCCTGACCTGCGCTTTCGTCGCAGCCGTCGCTGGGAGCGGACGCGAGCGGGCGCCCGCCCCCGAGGGGTACGGGCGCCCGCTGAGCGTGCGTTGCGCTGGATCTACCGGTGGGTGACGCTGCGGCGACGACCCACGCCGGCCACCAGGGCCACGGCGATGGCGGCCAGCACGACCTGCACCAGCAGTTCCATCCAGTCGATGCCGGCGGTCTCCGTCGCGATGCCCATGGCGCGCGCCAGCACGGTGCCCAGCAGGGCCGCGCCGATACCGATCAGCATGTGCAGCCAGATCGGCATGTTCTGACGGCCCGGCACGACCAGGCGGCCAAGAGCGCCGACGATGAGACCAACAACGATCGCGGTGATGATGCCCCAAACGGTGAGCTCCACGGTCGCCCTCCTTCTCAAGATTGAGTCACACGGTGTGTGTGGTTCCTGTCGTGACCGCTAGATTCCCGACCGTCCGAAAATCCAAACCGACTCAGCGAAACGGCTGTCGCGCCCGGTCGATACGCAACCCCCGCGTCGATTGCCGCGCGGCACGGCAAACCCGCAGCTCAGGCCGCATGTGCCGACACCGGGCGGGGCCGCGGCGGCCACCGGAAATTTCCCGGATACGGCCCGGCGGCACGCACGCGAAACGGCCGGCACCCCCGCAGGAGGATGCCGGCCGTCAGCCGTCGCGCTACTTCTTGCCGGGTGCCTTGGCGTCGCCGGAGTCGGAGGAGAGGGCGGCGATGAAGGCCTCCTGGGGGACCTCCACCCGGCCGACCATCTTCATCCGCTTCTTGCCTTCCTTCTGCTTCTCCAGCAGCTTGCGCTTCCGGCTGATGTCACCGCCGTAGCACTTGGCGAGCACGTCCTTGCGGATCGCCCGGATGGTCTCCCGCGCGATCACCCGGCTACCGATGGCGGCCTGGATCGGCACCTCGAACTGCTGGCGCGGGATCAGGTTGCGCAGCTTGGCCGCGATGGTGACCCCGTAGTTGTACGCCTTGTCCTTGTGCACGATCGCGCTGAACGCGTCCACCGGCTCGCCGTGCAGCAGGATGTCGACCTTGACCAGATCGGACGCCTGCTCACCGGAGGGCTCGTAGTCCAACGAGGCGTAGCCCTTGGTGCGGCTCTTCAACTGGTCGAAGAAGTCGAAGATGATCTCCGCGAGGGGCAGCGTGTAGCGCAGCTCCACCCGGTCGGCGGAGAGGTAGTCCATGCCGAGCAGGCTGCCCCGGCGGCCCTGGCAGAGCTCCATCACCGCGCCCACGTAGTCGTTCGGGGTCAGCACGGTGGCGCGCACGACCGGCTCGTACACCTCGGCGATCTTGCCGGTGGGGTACTCGCTCGGGTTGGTCACCACGATCTCCTGGCCGTCCTCGGTGATGGCCCGGTAGACCACGTTCGGCGCGGTGGAGATCAGGTCGAGGTTGTACTCCCGCTCCAGCCGCTCCTGGATGATCTCCATGTGCAGCAGGCCGAGGAAGCCGCAACGGAAGCCGAAGCCGAGCGCCCCCGAGGTCTCCGGCTCGTAGTCGAGCGCGGCGTCGTTGAGCTTGAGCTTGTCGAGCGCCTCACGCAGGTTGGGGTAGTCCGAGCCGTCGATCGGGTAGAGGCCCGAGTAGACCATCGGCTTCGGGTCCTTGTAGCCACCCAGGGCCTCGGTCGCCGGCCGCGAGTTGATGGTGACCGTGTCACCGACCCGGGACTGCCGGACGTCCTTCACACCGGTGATCAGGTAACCCACCTCGCCGACGCCCAGGGCGTCGGCCTTCACCATCTCCGGCGAGATGACGCCGATCTCCAGCAGCTCGTGCACCGCCGCGGTGGACATCATCTTGATCCGGTCGCGGGCGCTGATCCGCCCGTCGATCACCCGAACGTAGGTGACCACGCCCCGGTAGACGTCGTACACCGAGTCGAAGATCATCGCCCGGGCGGGCGCCTCGGCGTTGCCGACCGGCGGCTTGAACTGCCGGACGATCTCGTCGAGCAGGTACGGCACGCCCTCGCCGGTCTTGCCGGAGACCTTGATGCAGTCCGCCGGGTCGCCACCGATCAGGTGGGCCAGCTCCTCGGCGTACTTCTCCGGCTGGGCGGCCGGCAGGTCGATCTTGTTGAGCACCGGGATGACGTGCAGGTCGTTCTCGAGCGCCAGGTAGAGGTTGGCCAGCGTCTGCGCCTCGATGCCCTGCGCGGCGTCGACCAGCAGGACGGCGCCCTCGCAGGCGGCCAGCGAGCGGGACACCTCGTAGGTGAAGTCGACGTGGCCCGGGGTGTCGATCATGTTGAGCACGGCCTGCTCGCCGGCCCGGTCGCCCTCCCGGATGGTCCACGGCATGCGGACGGCCTGGCTCTTGATGGTGATGCCGCGCTCGCGCTCGATGTCCATCCGGTCGAGGTACTGCGCGCGCATCTGCCGGGGGTCGACCACGCCGGTGAGCTGCAACATCCGGTCGGCCAGGGTCGACTTCCCGTGGTCGATGTGGGCGATGATGCAGAAGTTCCGGATGCGCGCCGGGTCGGTGGAACCAGGAGCGTTCGCGCCGGGATCGAGCTTCGGTGGCACAGCGGTCCGTTCTGGTCGGCTGACGTGAGCGGGCCGGCGCGCCGCCGGCCCCCTCTATGCTCCCACGTCGCTCCGGACGCGGTCCGATCACACCTGGGTGCCGCAGCTCACCGCCGGGCGGCCCACCCCCGGCCTTCCCCGGCCGGGCCGGCTCACTCCTCCCAATGCCCGCCCGGCCCGAGCCGGCCCTCAACCCGGC
>NZ_JAGPYL010000084.1:0-29896 GCF_018070095.1 Micromonospora sp. U56 | reverse complement strand
CACGCCGATCTTGGGGTGGGGAGGGGGAGGGGGATCCGGGTCAGGGGGTTGCGGCCGTGAGGAAGAGGTGGAGGGCTAGGTCGGCCAGGGAGGAGGCGGTCTGGTCGATGGGGGCGCGGGGCAGGACGATGTGGCTGACCACGAGGCGGACGACGGTGTCGGCGGCGAAGGCCAGGGCCGCCGGATCGGCGGCGGGCAGGTGGTCGCCCGCCCAGTCCAGCAGGGCGCCGGAGGCCTCGGTGAGCACCAGTTCGGCGCGGGTGGTCAGGTACGGCAGCAGCGCGTCCGAGCCGCCCCGGGCGCTGGTCAGGATCGCCTTGATCAGCGGGTTGCCGGCCGCCTCGGTCAGCGTGTGCCAGATGGCCGCGTACGCGCCGGCCCGCACGTCGGCGCCGTGCTCGCGCAGGGCCGCGCGGACGTCGGCGACGAACCGGTCCACCTCGCGCCGGGCGAGCGCCTCGGCCAGCCCCGCCTTGCTGCCGAACTCGTTGTAGACGGTCTGCCGGCTCACCCCGGCCGCGGCCGCCACCCCACCCATCCGTACCCCGTCCCAGCCGGACGCGACGGTCTGCGCGCGAGCGGCGTCGACGATCGTGTCGCGCAGCCGCTGCCGGGCGGAATCCCTCAGCTCACCCATGGTGGTCGAAGTCTACGATCGCCGACCCGCCCCGACGTCCGCCCGGCGGGCCCGCGCCCCGCACCACCGGCCCCGGGCCCAGGGCCGCCGGGCCGCGTGGCGACGCGGACGCGGCGCGCCGCCTCCCGGGCGCAGCGGCGGCGCGGACGCGGCGCGCCGCCTCCCGGGCGCAGCGGCGGCGCGGACGCCGCCTAGGATGTGCGGTCATGGCACGCGTGCTCACTCCCCGTGCGGAGGACTTTCCCCGCTGGTACCAGGACCTGATCGCCAAGGCGAAGCTGGCCGACAACGGCCCGGTCCGCGGCACCATGGTCATCCGACCGGCCGGCTACGCCATCTGGGAGCGGATGCAGGCCGAGATGGACGCCCGGATCAAGGCGGCCGGCGCGGAGAACGCGTACTTCCCGCTCTTCATCCCGGAGAGCTACCTGAAGCGCGAGGCCGAGCACGTCGAGGGCTTCTCGCCGGAGCTCGCCGTGGTCACCCACGGTGGCGGCAAGCAGCTCGCCGAGCCGGTGGTGGTGCGCCCCACCAGCGAGACGGTGATCGGCGAGTTCATGGCCAAGTGGATCGACTCGTACCGGGACCTGCCGCTGCTGCTCAACCAGTGGGCCAACGTGGTCCGCTGGGAGCTGCGCCCGCGGATCTTCCTGCGGACCAGCGAGTTCCTCTGGCAGGAGGGGCACACCGCGCACGCCACCCGCGAGGATGCCCGCGCCTACGCGCGGCGGATCCTGCACGAGGCGTACGAGGACCTGATGGTCAACGTGCTCGGCATCCCGGTGGTGGTCGGTCTGAAGACCGCCCGGGAGCGCTTCGCCGGCGCGACCGCCACGTACACCTGCGAAGGCATGATGGGCGACGGCAAGGCCCTCCAGCTCGGCACCAGCCACGAGCTGGGGCAGAACTTCGCCAAGGCCTTCGACATCAGCTACTCCTCCGCCGAGGGCGGCCGGGAGCACGCCTGGACGACCTCCTGGGGCACCTCGACCCGGATGCTCGGCGGCCTGATCATGGCCCACGGCGACGACAACGGCCTGCGGGTGCCGCCGAAGCTGGCGCCGGTCCAGGCGTACGTGATGATCGTCAAGGACGGCGAGGGCGTCGCCGAGGCGGCGGCCAAGCTCCGCGACGGCCTGCGGGACGCCGGCGTCCGGGTCGCGCTCGACGACCGCACCGACACCGCGTTCGGCCGCCGGGCCGTCGACGCCGAGCTGCGCGGCTATCCGGTACGCGTCGAGGTCGGCCCCCGCGACCTGGCCGCCGGCAACGCGGTCGTGGTCCGGCGTACGAACGGCTCGAAGGCCCCCACCCCGGTCGCGGACGTGGTCGGCGCGGTGCTGGCCGCCCTCGAGGCCGACCAGCGGGTGCTGCACGACCAGGCCCTCGCGCACCGCGAGTCCCGCACCGTCGAGGTGTCGACGCTGGCCGAGGCGATCGAGGCGGCGGCCACCGGCTGGGCCAAGGTGCCGTGGTCGGCGGTCGGCGTGGCGGGTGAGGCCGAGGCGAACGGTCAGGGCGTCACCGTGCGCTGCCTGCTCCGCGCCGACGGCTCGGTGCCCGACTCGGAGGACGAGTCGGACCTGGTCGCCATCCTCGCCCGCGCCTACTGACGTGCGCCCGGACGGTCCCGCCGACCGGTTCGCGCCGGGTCGTCTGATCATGCACCGCAACGTGCGGCACGGCCGGATCGGCTGGGTCCGGCCGGGCCGGGTGGTCAGCGACGACGAGCGCGGACTGCTGATCTGGATCGCCCGGGACACCCCGGTCGCCCACGAGGTCACCGAGGCCGGCCTGGGGATGCGGGCGATGCCCTTCGCCGAGTGGATCTCCTCGTCGTACCGGCTGGCGCGCGGCCGGTGGAGCGGCCCGCCGCTGCTGAAGTTCCTGCCCACCGGGGCGGCCCACTCGGTCTGGTGGTTCTCCGACGCGCGGGGCCGGTTCGCCAACTGGTACGTCAACCTGGAGGAGCCGGGCGTCCGCTGGGACGACGGCCAGGTCGCCGGGGTCGACGTGGTGGACCAGGACCTCGACGTGGTGGTGTACCCGGACCACAGTTGGCGGTGGAAGGACGAGGAGGAGTTCGCCGAGCGGCTCGCCTTCGGAGACGACTACTGGGTGGCCGACGAGGCGGCGGTACGGGCCGAGGGGGAGCGGGTGATCGCCCGGGCCGAGGCGGGGGTATTCCCGTTCGACGGCACCTGGTGCGACTTCGTCCCGCCGCCGGACTGGGACGTACCCGACGGACTGCCGCCCGGCTGGGACCGTCCGCCGGTCCGCTGACCGTGTTCCGCGTCACCGCCCGCGCCGTGTCGGGTGACGTGTCCGGGTCCGGTGTGAGAGATCGGCACCCGATCTGGCAGAATGGGTCGCTGGTATCCGGCGCGCGTCCGGCGCCCTCTAACCCGGGCGTGTCGCCAGTCCACCGAGCTGTCTCCGGCCCAACCCCACTGTGCCGGTCGGCGCTCACCCGTGCACCGCCCGTACCGGGCCGGTGAGATCGCAACAGGAGCGAAACAACTGTGGCCGTAAAGATCCGGCTCCTGCGGATGGGCAAGATCCGCAACCCGCAGTACCGCATCGTCATCGCCGACTCGCGCACCAAGCGCGACGGTCGCGCGATCGAGTTCGTCGGCGTGTACCAGCCGAAGGAAGACCCTTCGGTGATCGAGGTCAAGTCGGACCGGGTCCAGTACTGGCTCTCCGTCGGCGCGCAGCCGAGCGAGGCGGTGCAGCGTCTGCTGGAACTGACCGGTGACTGGCAGAAGTTCAAGGGCCTGCCGGCCCCGCCGCCGCTGAAGGTCGCCCCCGAGCGTGCCGACCGCAAGGCGGCGTACGAGGCCGAGGCGAAGGCCGCCGCCGGCCTGGCTCCGGAGACCCCGGCCAAGCCGGCCAAGAGGGCCGCCAAGGCCGAGGCTCCGAAGACCGAAGCTCCGGCCGAGGCGCCGAAGACCGAGGCTCCGGCCCCGGCCCCGGCCGCTGCTGCCGACGCCGGTGAGCAGGCCTGACATGCCGCTGCGTCCCGCGCTGGAGCACCTGGTCAAGGGCATCGTGGACCACCCGGACGACGTGCGTGTCCGGATGGTCGACTCCCGTCGGGGCAAGCGGCTCGAGGTCCGCGTGCACCCCGAGGACCTCGGCACCGTGATCGGGCGGTCCGGCCGGACCGCCAAGGCACTGCGCCAGGTGATCGGCTCCATCGGTGGACGCGGAGTACGCGTCGACATCGTCGACTCGTACTGATGCTGCTCATCGTCGGCAGGATCGGCAAACCGCACGGCATCCGCGGTGAGGTCACCGTGGAGGTGCGGACCGACGAGCCCGAAGCGCGTTTCGCCCCCGGCACGGTTCTTCGGACCGAGCCGGGGGCGGCCGCCCCGGCCAACCCCGCCCCCGGCCCCGGAGTGCCCTTCACGGTCCCGGCCGAGCTGACCATCGAGGCGGCCCGCTGGCACCAGGGCCGGATGCTGGTCGCCTTCGAGGGCATTCTCGACCGCGAGGTCGCCGAGGCGCTGCGCGGCACCCTGCTCGGCGTGGACAGCGCCGACGTCGCGCCGCCGGAGGACCCCGAGGAGTTCCACGACCATCAGCTGGTCGGTCTCGCCGTGGTCACCCCGGCCGGCGAGCACCTGGGCGAGGTGGCCCGGATCGACCACGCCCCCGCCTCGGACCTGCTGGTCCTGCGTCGCCCCGAGGGGCGTACCGCGCTGATCCCCTTCGTCCAGGCGATCGTCCCCGAGGTCGATCTCGCCGGCGGTCGCGTCGTGGTCGACCCGCCGGCCGGTCTGCTCGACCTCTGAGACCGGAGCCACCCCCATGCGCGTCGACGTCGTGTCGATCTTCCCGGAGTACTTCGCCCCGCTGGACCTGTCGCTGATCGGCCGGGCCCGGGAGAACGGGACGCTGCGGCTGGCCGTACACGATCTGCGGAGCTGGACCCACGACGTGCACCGCACGGTCGACGACACGCCCTACGGCGGTGGCCCGGGCATGGTCATGCGGCCGGAGCCCTGGGGCGAGGCGCTCGACGCCCTCGCCCCCGACGAGCTCAGCCCCGACGGGCACACCCTGCCCCGGCTCCTGGTGCCGTCGCCAGCCGGCGTCCGGTTCACCCAGGCCATGGCCCACGAGCTGGCCGCCGAGTCGCACCTGCTCTTCGCCTGCGGCCGGTACGAGGGCATCGACCAGCGGGTGCTGGAACACGCCGCCACCCGGATGCGGGTCACCGAGGTCTCCCTCGGCGACTACGTGCTCTTCGGCGGCGAGGTGGCGGTGCTGGTGATCCTGGAGGCGGTCACCCGACTGCTGCCCGGGGTGCTCGGCAACGCCGGCTCGCTGGACGAGGAGTCACACGCGCACGGGCTGCTGGAGGCCCCGATGTACACCAAGCCCGCGGCCTGGCGCGGGCACGAGGTGCCGGAGGTGCTCCGCTCCGGCGACCACGGGCGGATCGCCCGGTGGCGGCGCGACGAGGCGCTGGCCCGCACCGCCGCCCGGCGGCCCGACATGATCGGCGCGCTGCCTCCGGAGAGCCTGGACAAACGGGACGTCGCCGCGTTGGACCGGGCCGGATTTCAGCTGCCGCCGGGGGATGTGGCAAAGTAGGGGGGTTGCCGCATCCACCCGCGCCCGCGGGCGGCTGCGAGGATCCTCGACCGGGGTCGGCCCGCCGACCACCACCCGGGGATCAGAATCACCCATCCGCGCACCGAGTGACGGTGCGCCGTGAGCCTCACGAGGACGCAGCGATGAACATCCTGGACGCCCTTGACGCCCAGTCGAAGCGGACCGACCTCCCCGACTTCCGCGCCGGTGACACCGTCAAGGTGCACGCGCGGGTCGTCGAGGGCAACCGGTCCCGTGTCCAGATCTTCCAGGGCGTCGTCATCCGCCGCCAGGGTGACGGTCTGCGCGAGACCTTCTCGGTCCGCAAGGTCAGCTTCGGTGTCGGCGTGGAGCGGACGTACCCGCTCAACGGCCCGGGCATCGACCGGATCGAGGTCGTGACCCGCGGTGCCGTGCGTCGCGCCAAGCTCTACTACCTGCGCGAGCTGCGCGGCAAGAAGGCCAAGATCAAGGAGAAGCGGGAGAAGCAGCCCAGCTGACTTCCCGCTCGCCACGCCGCTTGAGCTGCGCGGGTGTCGTATCGACCAGATCCCATTACCCTGGTCGTACGGGCGCAGCGGGGCAGCGACGCCGCGACGCTGGTCACGGCGTGCGAATGTCCACTACCGCCCGTGGGGCCTCGACGAGGCTCCCGGGCGGTAGTGTCGTTTCCGCGGACCGGGGAGTGGCGTGGTGCAGGTGCTTGACGAGGACGGCACAGTCGATCCGTGGCGCCGGCGGACCCGGCGCACCCGTCGGCAGATGCCGCTCTGGCAGGAGCTCCCGCTGCTGCTGGTGGTCGCCTTCTGTCTGGCCGTGCTGATCCGCACCTTCCTGCTCCAGGCCTTCTTCATCCCCTCCGGCTCGATGGAGGACACCCTCCTCATCGGCGACCGGGTGCTGGTCAACAAGGTCGTCTACGACGTGCGCGACCCGGTGCGCGGCGAGGTCGTGGTCTTCCGGGGCACCGACCGGTGGGTCCCGCAGGAGGTCCAGGAGCCCGAGCCCGGCTTCGCCGACAAGGTCGGGCGGACGTTCGGCGACCTGGTCGGGGTCAGCCGCCCGGGCGAGAAGGACTTCATCAAGCGGGTCATCGGCGTACCCGGCGACCGGGTGAAGTGCTGTGACGACCAGGGGCGCGTGCTGGTCAACGGCACCCCCCTGGACGAGCCGTACGTGATCCGCAACTCGCCGCTGGACGTGCCGCCCAACGCCCGCGAGTGCCGGTCCCGGCGCTTCGAGGAGGTGGTCGTGCCGCCCGGCCAGATCTTCGTGATGGGCGACCACCGACTGGTCTCGCAGGACGCCCGCTGCCAGGGCCCGGTGCCGATCGACAACGTGGTCGGCCGGGCGTTCATGGTGGTCTGGCCGTCCCAGCGGTGGACCTCGTTGCCGGTGCCGGAGACCTTCGACGAGCTCTCCCGGCCGGCCGCCGCCCCGGCCGCCCCGCCACCGGCCGAACCGACCCCGGTGGGCGGTGTCGCTCTCGTCCTCCCGGCGGTGACCCTGATGTCCGTTGTCGCGCGTTCCGGACGATCGGCCCGTGCCAGGGGACGTAGGCTCCACCCGTGATTGACGAGCAGACCGACAAGCCCCGCAGTTCCTTCTGGAAGGAGCTGCCCATCCTCCTGGGCGTGGCGATCCTGGTGGCGGTGCTGGTCCGCTACTTCGTGTTGCAGACCTTCTTCATCCCGTCCCCGTCGATGGAGAACACCCTCCAGATCGACGATCGGGTGCTGGTCAACAAGTTGGTCTACGACTTCCGGTCACCGCACCGCGGCGAGGTCGTCGTCTTCAAGGCGCCGACCGAGTGGAGCGGCAACCCCGACGGCGAGGACTTCATCAAGCGGGTGATCGGCGTCGGCGGCGATCACGTGGTCTGCTGCGACGACGACAAGCTGGTGATCAACGGCAAGCCGCTCTACGAGCCGTACATCTTCTCGGCCAACGGCGAGCGGGACAAGCCGGCCGACCAGGAGTTCGACATCACCGTGCCGCAGGGGCGACTCTGGGTGATGGGCGACCACCGCTCCGCCTCCGGCGACTCGCTGGAGCACTGGCAGCAGTCCGGTCGGAACATCGACAGCGCCACCATCCCCGAGGACCAGGTCGTCGGGCGGGCCTTCACCGTGTTCTGGCCAGTGGACCGGGCCACCTGGCTCACCGTACCCGAGCAGTTCGACGCCATCCCCAGCCCGTAGCGGACCCGCGGCCCGGCCCCGGGCGTGGCAGTTCGTCACCGGCGTCTGGCAGGCTGGGGCGGTGACCGTCTACACCCCTCGCCGCGCGGCCCGGGTGCTGCTCGTCGACGCGGGCGGCCGGGTGCTGCTGTTCAGCGGCTGGGACCCGTCCCGTCCCGAGCACCGGTACTGGTTCACCCCCGGCGGCGGGCTGGACCCGGGGGAGACGCCCGCCCAGGGCGCCGCCCGGGAGTTGGCCGAGGAGACCGGGCTGCGGCTGGACCCGGGCGAGCTGGGCGCGCCGGTCTGGTCCGAGACGGTCGAGTTCCCCTTCGACGGCGTCTGGTACCGGCAGGAGCAGGAGTTCTTCCTGGTCCGGGTGGCGGGCTGGGAGGTGGACACCACGGGCTTCACCGACATCGAGCGGGCCAGCGTCTCCGGGCACCGCTGGTGGTCGGTCGACGAGCTGACCGCGACCGGCGACCGCTATTACCCGGAGGACCTGCCCGCCGTGCTGACCCGGGCCCTGACCGACCCGAGCGGGGGCGCGCCGTGCTGACGCCCCCGCGCACGGTGGTGCGCCGCGAAGGTGGGCTCTACGCCCTGGAACGGGCCCTGCAACGGCGCGGCTTCCGGCACGTCGCCGGCGCCGACGAGGCCGGCCGGGGCGCCTGCGCCGGGCCGCTGGTCGCCGCCGCCGCGGTGCTGCCCGAGGGGCGGCGCGGTGAGATCGACGGGCTGGCCGACTCCAAGCTGCTCACCCCGGCCAGCCGGGAGCGGGTGTACGAGGAGGTCGTCGCCCGCGCCCTGGCGTACGCGGTGGTGATCATCCCGGCCGAGGAGGTCGACGCCCGGGGCCTGCACGTGTGCAACGTCGCGGCGATGCGCCGGGCGCTGGCGTCGCTGACCACCCGGCCGGAGTACGTGCTGACCGACGGCTTCGGCGTGGACGGGCTGGACGTCCCGGGGCTGGCGGTGTGGAAGGGCGACCGGGTGGCGGCCTGCGTGGCGGCGGCCAGCGTGCTGGCCAAGGTCACCCGGGACCGGCTGATGGTGGAGCTGGACGGGCGGTACCCGGGCTACGGCTTCGCCGAGCACAAGGGGTACATCACGCCCGAGCACAGCGAGGCGCTGCGCGAGCGCGGCCCCTGCGTGGAGCACCGGTTCTCGTACGTCAACGTGGCCGCCGTGTCCGGCCGCGCCGGCCGTCCGCCGCGGTCCCGACGGCCCGTCATCGGGCCCGCGTCCGAGCCGATGGAGCGCTTCGACGCGTCAGGGGGTACCGTCGGCGTGGCGTTGGGCGAGCAGCCTCGGCCTCCGGCGCCGGTGGGGGAAGATGTGGTCATGGAAGGCGGAGTGCGATGAGCGCGGAAGATCTCGAGAAGTACGAGACCGAGATGGAGCTGCAGCTCTACCGGGAGTACCGCGACATTGTCCGCCAGTTCTCCTACGTGGTGGAGACGGAACGCCGCTTCTACCTCGCCAACCAGGTCGACCTGCACGTGCGCAACTCCGACGGCGAGGTCTACTTCGAGGTCGAGATGCACGACGCCTGGGTGTGGGACATGTACCGCCCTGCCCGCTTCGTGAAGAACGTCCGGGTGATGACCTTCAAGGACGTCAACGTCGAGGAGCTGGAGAAGCCTGACATCTCCCTCCCCGCCGACTCCGGCTTCGGCGGCTGACGCACCGCTCTTCCCACCGGCATCCCCCACCCGCCGGCCCGCGCGACCTCTTCCCCCGACCTGCCGCCTGCCTTGCTGACGCGTGCTTTCCGGATTCCGCCCGCCACGGCTGCCCGCGTCGCCCCCGGCAGTGCCGTCTGCGTCCGGCGGCACTGCCGTGGCGTGGCGGTCACCGGGCGGGCCGCCTCGCGGGTCAGTCCGCGAGGACCGCGACCTCGACCCGCTGGACCAGGTTGTTGGCGAACCCGCCCCGGTTCCACGGCTGCTCGACCGGTTGGGTCCGCCCCGACGCGTCGGTGGCCCGGGCGCCGAGGACGTACCGGCCCGGCTGCGGCGACCACTCGTACCGCCAGCGCCGCCAGGACCAGTCCCCGCCGCGCGGCGGGTCCACAATGGCCGCTGCCCAGGTCGCCCCGCCGTCGGTGGTCACCTCCACCGAGGTGATCGGCGCGTGCCCGGACCAGGCCCGACCGTCCACCGTGCACGGCCCGGGACGCAGCACCCGGGTGCGGGTCATGAAGTCCGGGAACCCCGGCGGGCGGACCAGGGCGCGCGGCTCGATCCGGGTCACCGGCTCGCCCGGGTCGTCGGCGTCCCGGCGCAGCCGGTAGGCCACCGCGTTCTGGTAGCCGTCGAACTCCTCGGTCAGCACGGTGATGCCGCGCAGCCACTTCACGTGCGCCATGCCGTACCAGCCGGGCACGATCAGCCGCAGCGGCGCGCCGTGCTGCGGCAGCAGGGGAGCGCCGTTCATCTCGTACGCCAGCAGCACCTCCTCCCGCAGCGCGTCGGCGACCGGGAGGGCCCGCTGGTAGTCCTGCTCGACACCGCGTTCGACGCCGTGGTCGGCCCCGGTGAAGACGACGTCGACCGCCTCGGGCGCGATGCCGGCCTCACGCAGCAGCGGCGCGAGCGGCGTGCCGGTCCACTCGGCGTTGCCGACCGCCTCCACCAGCCAGGGCTGGCTGACCGGACGCGGGTGCAGCAGCGCCCGGCCGTTGCCGGCGCACTCCAGCGTCACCTGCCGGGTCACCCGGGGGCGCGAGCGCAGCTCGTCCAGCCCGAGGATGAGCGGCAGGCGTACCGCCCCGTCGACGGTCAGCGCGTGGCCGGCCGGGTCGACGTCCGGGATGTCGTAGTGGATCAGCAGATAGTGCAGGCCGGCCGGGGTGACGTCGTAGCGCAACGCCTCCAGCGGGATGCCGTGGTTGCGGGCGGCCAGTTGCAGCTCCTCGGCGCTGATCGCCTCGTCCGGCCCGGCCACCCGGGAGGGGCGGCTCACCTCGTCCACGCTGGTCACGGCGGCCTCCCCGGTGTCTGCCCTCGGCGCGTGGGCCCAGCCTAGTCGTCGCGCCGCTCCACCGGTCCGGTGCCGGCGCGGCTCGCGGCCGCGTCCCCCGCGCACGCCGGTCGGGTGCCGGCGCGGCTGGCGCTGCCCCCGTCGCCTAGCAGATCGACTCGATTGGTGGGCGTTGTCCACAGGGCGGCCCGTCGTCCACAGCGGACGCGCTGTCCGGGTCGGCCGGTGGTCGATGGGGGCATGCTGCGGACATGCGGAGAGCAGTGCGGGCGGTGACGGTGTGGTGGGCGATCCTGCTGGTCCTCGGCCCGCCGGGCGCCGTCGCCGCGGCGGCCCCCGGATCGGGGGCGGACCGGCCGGGCGGTGCCCGGCCCGTCGCCCCGCCGGCCGCCACAGTCACCCGTGCCGCGTGGCCCGTCCCGTCCGGACCAGCGGTCGACCGCCGACCGCCCGCGAAAGTCGCGGCGGCGCGGGCCGCCCTCGGCGCGGCGGCCGGTACGCCGGCCTTCCGGTGGCCGCTCGACGGCACGCCCCGCCCGGTGCGGCGCTTCGACCCGCCGCCCCGACCGTGGCTGCCCGGTCATCGCGGGGTCGACCTGGCCGGCGCCTCGGGGGCGACCGTGCGCGCGGCCGGCGCCGGGACGGTGCTCTTCGCGGGCGTGGTCGCCGGCCGGCCGGTGGTCACCGTGGGGCACGCGGCGGGCCTGCGGACCACCTACGAGCCGGTCCGACCCGAGGTACGCCCCGGCGACCCGGTCCGGCCCGGCGCGCCACTCGGCGTGCTGCTGGCCGGGCACCCCGGCTGTCCCAGCCCGGCCTGCCTGCACTGGGGGTTGCGGCGCGGTGCGGACTACCTCGACCCGCTGGCGCTGCTCGGGCTCGGGCCGGTCCGGCTGCTCCCGGTGCGCGACCCGAGCGGCCCGCTCAGCGCGCGAATCGCGAGCGGCCCGTTGACCGAGCGGACGGCGAGCGGCCCGCTCACCGAGCGGACGGCGAGTGGTGCACTCGCCGAGCGGACGGCGAGGGCCGCCTGCCGGTGTGGTCGGCGCGGGCCGGGGTCAGGGCCGGGCGAGCAGCGGGGGCAGCCGGACCGCCAGCCGTTCGTACTCCTCGGCGGAGTTGTAGACCTGCGCGCAGAGCCGTAGCCAGCCCCGACCGTCCCAGGCCATCACCGCCACCTCGGCGGCGAGCCGCTCGGCGATCCGGCCGTCCAGAGCCCGCGCGGTGTCGATGGTGGTGGCCACGCCCGGCGGCAGCGGCACGATCCGCATGGCGACCGCCGGTCCACCCGGGTCCGGCAGGTCGGCCGGTGCCACCCCGAGGGCGTCCCCGACCACCCGTTGCCCGTACGCGGCCAGCGCCGCGTTGTGCGCCCGCACCCGGTCCAGGCCGAGGCTGCGTAGCGCGTAGAGCCCGACCGGGGCGCTCAACCAGCCCGTGTAGTCGAGGGTCGCCTGCCACTCCACGTTGCCGGGGAAGCCGGCGCCCTGCTCCCAGGAGACCACCAGCGGCTCGATCCGCTCCCGCCACGGCGGGGCGACCACCAGCACGGCGGTGCCCCGCGGGGCGAACGCCCACTTGTGCAGGTTGCCCACCCAGAAGTCCGCGCCGACGGCGCCGACGTCGACCGGCAGCATGCCGGGCACGTGCGCCCCGTCCACCAGCACCGGTACGCCCCGTTCCCGGGCCACCTGCACCACGGCCGCGACCGGGAAGAGGCGGGCGGTGGGCGAGGTGAGCTGGTCGACGACGAGCAGTCGGGTCCGCCCGGGTCGCAGACCGGTCCGGACGATCTCGACGATCTCCTCGTCGGTGGCGGTCAGCGGCACCCGCAGCGCCCGGGTGCCCGCCCCGGTACGACGGCACTCCCGCTCGATGCTGAAGCCGACCGCGCCGTACCCGTGATCGGTGGTGAGCACCTCGTCGCCGGCCCGCAGGCCGAGGGACTGCAGGACCAGCGCGACGCCGGTGGTGGCGTTGCCGACCAGCGCCGTACCGTCCGGATCGGCGCCCAGGAAGGTGGCCAGGTGCCGCCGGGTGTGGCCGATCCGCTCGGCCAGCCCCTGGGTGAAGAAGCGCAGCGGGTTGGACTCCATCTCGTCGCGCAACCGCTGCTGCGCCCGCTGCACGCTGATCGGTACCGCGCCGAACGCGCCGTGGTTGAGGTAGCTGACCGCCGGGTCGAGCGAGAAGAGCAGTCGGGCCCCGGGAAGCGGCTCGGGCGGCCGGGCGACGGTCACGCGGTGATCATATCCGTCGACAAGCGCGGCGGGTTTCATCCCGGGAAGCACCGGCGATCGTGGTCACGCCCTTCGAAGCATCGAAGATGACGGCCGGTGGGCAGCCGCGAGGCGCACCAGGTGACCACACCGCAGACATGACGCCGGCTGGTGGCCTCCCGGCCGAGCCATCAGTGTGGCGCGTAGAAGCTGTCGTCCCACACCTGGCAACCGTCCGCCGGGACATCCCACCAGTGGGGTAGGGGCGCCGGGGGCCACCCGGGTTCGGGCTGGAAGTCCTGCCACGTCCCATCGAAGGGGTACTGCCGGCTGACGGCCCGGGCGAGGAGAAGCTCGCCTTCTTCGCGGATACGTAGAGCCGTGGCGGTATCCCAGAACAGAGGATCGTCTGTCTGGGCAGCGAACTCGTCCTCGTCCTTCCAGGTCCAGCGGCCGTCCGACGTGATGAGGAGGTCCAACGCGTGATCTTCGACATCCACGCCTCCGCGCCAGCGACGCATCGGTGCTTCGAGGTTGACGTACCAGCCGGCGAAGTCTCCGTTCGTGGTCCAGGACCACCACACCGAGTGCGCCGCGCCGGGAGGCATCACCATCAGCGTGCGGTATGGACCCCAGGCCCCCGGTGCGAGGAGGGTCGGCGCCGTCAACTCTGCACGGATCGGCAGGGCACGGGTGGGAGTGCCCTCCAGGTCTGTACGTCGCATGGTGGCTGCGCCCACGTCGACCCACAACGCCAGCCCACGGTCGTCATCGGCCACGACCCGGCCCGCCTGCACAGCGCCGATGCGTCCATCCGGATGCATGCCGCGCCGCACGATCAACTGTCCCCTCCCGTAGCGCATCCCGGCAGCGTAGGGGCCTGCCGCGCTGTCCGGGACCGCAGCATGGCGGGTGGAGACGCGCCGTCACTGCGACGTCTTCGGACGTGGGACTCGGCGCAATGGGCATGCGCGGGTGGGTCAGGCGCGCGGGTGTGCCTGCCGGTACGCGGCGCGCAGCCGCTCGACCGAGACGTGCGTGTAGATCTGGGTGCTGCCGAGCGAGGAGTGGCCGAGCAGTTCCTGCACGGCGCGCAGGTCCGCGCCGCCCTCCAGCAGGTGCGTCGCCGCCGAGTGCCGCAGTCCGTGCGGGCTGACCCGGGGCAGGCCGAGGGACTCGGCGTACCCGGCCACGATCCGGCGGGCCGTCGTCGGGTTCAGCCGCCCGCCGCGCGCGCCGAGCAGCAGCGCCTCCCCGGAGCCGGGCACCGCCAGGGCGGGCCGCCCGGAGCGCAGCCAGTCGTCGATCGCCCGCTGGGCCGGCACCCCGTACGGCACCGAGCGTTCCCGGCCGCCCTTGCCGAGGACCCGGATCACCCGGCGGCCGTGGTCCACGTCGGCGACGTCCAACCCGCACGCCTCGCTGACCCGTACCCCGGTGCCGTAGAGCAGTTCCAGCAGGACCCGGTCGCGTAGTCGCACCGGTTCGTCCTCGGGGCGGGCGGGGTCGGCTGGCCCGTCCTGCCGGCTGGTCCCGGGGGGCGAGTAGTCCCGGCGTCCGTCCGCGTCGGGCCCGGCCGGGTCGGGGCCGGTCGCCGCGTCGGGGCGGGCGCCGGCGGCGGGCTCGGTCGCTTCGGCGGGCCGGGTGGCGGAGGGACGCCGATCGGGTGCCTCGACGAGGGCGGCGGCCTGGTCGGCCCGGAGCACGGTGGGCAGGTCGCGGTGGGCCCGAGGGCTGGACAGCGGAGCCGCCACGTCGGTGGGGAGCACGCCCGCGCGGTGCGCCCAGGCGCTGAAGGTGCGCGCCGCCGCCGCCCGCCGGGCCAGTGACGTCCGGGCCGCACCCACGGTGCGCTGCCGGGCCAGCCAGCTGCGCAGCACCGTCAGGTCCAGCTCGGCGGGTGCGGAGCAACCCATCCGTACCGCGTGGTCGAGCAGCGAGACCACATCGGCCACGTACGCCCGCACGGTGTGCGCGGACCGGTTGCGCACCCGGGCCAGGTGGTCGGCGAAGTCGTCCACGGCCTCCCGCATGGCCGGTGGCAGCGCCTCGTGGGTGGCCCGGGTGGCCCGCGTGCCGCCGGTCATCGCCCCGCCCGTGCCGTCGACGGGCAGGCTGGAGCGGGGAGGCGTGGCACTGTATGACGTCCGCCTGGCATGGGCTCAGCGTAGGCGCGTGCGGGGCGGTCGGCAGAGGGCTGCGCATCGACACGACGCTGAGCGAGGACGCCCACCGGCCCAGCCGTTCCGTCCCAGGGGTGCGGCGTGGACAAAGTAGACCTGACCTTGCGTGGCGGCGCGCCGTCGGTGCTGGCCGGTGGTGGCGTGGACGGGGAGACTGGAGGCAGGGACGGCGCGTGCGCCGTCGCCCGGTTGCCTCGGCGGGGACGCCGACGGGAGGAGGGGACCGCTCATGGGCCTGGACGTCGTCCTCTACCGGCTGGTTCGTGGCGGCCCGGGCCGTCGGCCGTCCTCGGTCGCGGCGCAGGTGGTGCCCGACCCCGACGACCTGCTGCTCGACCTGCTGAAGCGGGGGCGGGGCGGCGGACGCACGCCGACGCTGGACCGGGTCGACCCGCTCGGTGAGCTGGTGGTCGGGGCGGAGCGGGCACCCCAGCTCCTGACCGAACTGGACTGCCTGGTCGAGGCCGCCCGCACTCCGGCCGAGACCGCGCAGGTGCGGCGGGTCGCGGTGCTGGTCCGCCGGTGCGTACGCGAGCGTGACCTGGAGATCCGGTTCGAGGGGGACTGAGCCCGGTCAGCCTCTGGTCTCTCGCCCCGGGCCGGCGGGGGCGCGCGCCGACGTGACGGGCCGCGCCAGGGCGTACCCGCCGTCCCGGCGGAGCACCATCGCCAACTCCTCGAGCAGGGAGAGCTTCCGCATCGCCGTCCGTACGTCGACCCCGGCCCGCGCGGCGAGCGCGTCGAGCCCGACCACCCCACGCCGGGGCAGCGACTCCAGCACCATGGTCGCCTCGTCGTCGAGCAGGTCAGCCGGGCGCTCCGGCCCTCGTGCGGGCGGGGCCAGGTCCGTCCCGATCCGGCCGACCTCCTCCAGCACGTGCGGCACCCCGGTCACCAGCCGTGCGGCCGGCTGGTCCCGCAGCACCTCGTGCGCCCCGACCGACATCGCCGAGGTGACCGGGCCCGGCACCACCATCGCCCGCCGGCCCATCGCGATCGCCCGGTTCACCGTCTGGGTCGCGCCGCTGCGGGCCGCCGCCTCCACCAGCACCGTCCCCCGGGTGGCGGCGGCGATCACCCGGTTGCGGATCAGGAACCTCGGCCGCAGCGGGTCGGCGCCGGGCATCCACTCGCTCACCAGCAGCCCGGTGTCGGCGATCCGGTCGAACAGGGCGGCGTTGCCCATCGGGTAGGGCCGGTCGACGCCGCAGGCGAGCACGGCCACCGTCAGCCCGCCGGCGGTCAACGCGCCCCGGTGCGCCGCCGCGTCGATGCCGAACGCCCCGCCGGAGACCACCGTCCAGTCCCGCTCGGCCAGCCCGTACCCGATCTCGGTGGCGACGTGCAGGCCGTACCCGGTGGCGGCCCGCGCGCCGACCACCGCGACGGAGCGGTCCAGCGCCTCGCCGAGCGGCCAGCCGCCGCGTACCCAGAAGCAGAGCGGCGGGGCGGTCTCCAGGTCGACCCGCCGGCTCGTCCCGGAGAGCACCAGCCGGCGCAGGTCGTCGAGGCGGGCGGGCCACTCCTCGTCCTCCGGGGTGAGGACGCGGGCACCGATCCGCTCGGTGCGGGCGAGCGCGTCGGCGGCGACGGCGCGGGCGTCCTCGGCGGTCGTGCGCGCCGACACCGCCGTACGCAGACTCGCCTCCGGCGCGCCCCCGTCGAGCAGCAGGTCCAGCGCCGCCACCGGGCCGAGCTGCTCAACCAGCCGGTGCACCGACCGGGTGCCCGGCTCGGTGAGCCAGGTCAGCGCCACCCGGGCCAGCAGCCGCTCCTCGCTGGTGCTCATGCTCCCTCTCCCGTCCTGAGTTGGATGGCCTCCAGCACGTCCTCGCGCTGTGGCCTGGCCCGCCCGTCGAGGTCCGCGATGGTCCAGGCCAGCCGGATGATCCGGTCGAAGCCACGGGCCGAGACGGCCCCCGAGTCCAGCCGGCCGCGCAGTTCGGCGGTGTCCCGGGCGGGCAGCCGCCAGGGCTGCCGTCGCAGGTACGGGCCCGGGATCCCCGCGTTGAGCCCGCGGCCCACCGGAGCCCAGCGCACCGCCGCGGCCCGCCGGGCGGTGGCGACCCGGGCGGCCACGGTCGCCGAGGACTCGCTGGCCACGGCCGCCTCCATCAGCTCCGCCGCCCGCACCGGCAGCAGCTTCACCTGCACGTCGATCCGGTCCAGCAACGGCCCGGAGAGCCGGCCCAGGTACCGCCGCCGGGCCAGCGGACTGCACTCGCAGTACGCGTCGCCGGCCGGCTTCGCGCACGGACACGGATTGGCGGCCAGCACCAACTGGCTGCGGGCCGGGTACTCGGTGCCGCCCCCGCTGCGGGCCAGCTGGATCCGGCCGTGCTCCAGCGGTTGCCGCAGCGCCTCCAGTGCGCCCTTGCTGAACTCGGGCGCCTCGTCGAGGAAGAGCACACCGCGGTGGGCCAGCGAGACGGCCCCCGGCCGGGCCAGCCCGGACCCGCCGCCGACCAGGGCGGGGATGGTGGCCGTGTGGTGCGGGGCCTGGAACGGCGGCCGGCGCAGCAGCCGGCCGCCCGGCGGGAGCAGCCCGGCGATCGAGTGCAGGGCGGTGACCTCCAGCGCGGCGGCGTCGTCCAGCTCCGGCAGGATCGAGGGGAGCCGTTCGGCGAGCATGGTCTTGCCCGCGCCGGGCGGCCCCAGCAGGGCGAGATGGTGCCCGCCCGCGGCGGCGACCTCCAGCGCCCGGCGGCCCAGCGCCTGCCCCGCCACCTCGGCCAGATCCGGGCCGTCGACCGGGGGCTGCGCCGGCGTGGCGGGCGGCTCGATCAACGGGCTGCCGTCGCGCACGAAGCAGGCCAGGCGGTGCAGCGTGTCGACCGCCCGGACCCGGATCCCGGGGATGACCGCCGCCTCGGCGGCGTTCTCCACCGGCACGATCACCCGGTCCCGCCCGGCCCGGGCCGCGGCCGCCACCATCGGCAGGACCCCGCGCACCGGCCGGACCGTCCCGTCCAGGCCCAGTTCGCCGAGGATCACCACCCCGTCCAGCGGCACCAGGGGCAGCTCTCCGGAGCCGCCCAGCACCGCCGCCGCGATGGCCAGGTCGAAGGCGGAGCCGTACTTGGGCATCGTCGCGGGCAGCAGGTTGAGCGTGATCCGCCGGTTGGGCCAGCGCTGACCTGAGTTGACGATGGCGGCCCGCACCCGGTCGCGCGCCTCGTGCAGGGCGCTGTCGGGCAGCCCCGAGATGACCACCGCCGGCAGCCCGGCGGCCAGGTCGGCCTCCACCTCGACCAGGTGGCCGGTGACCCCGACCAGCCCCACGCTGAACACCTTGGCGTAGCTCACGCCAGCACCCCCGGCGTACGCATCAGAACGCTCCCTTGAGGTGCTCGACGCGGGCCGCGCCGGCGGCGGACAGCCGGACCGCCAGCACGTCGAAGCGCACCTCGTCGGCGTCGACCCCGCTCTCGGCCAGCCAGCGGGCGGCGAGCCCGCGCAACCGGCGGGCCTTGGCCGGCACGACCGCCTCGGCCGGGGTGCCGTAGTCGTCGGTGCGTCTGGTCTTCACCTCGCAGAAGGCGAGCACCTGGCCGTCCCAGGCGATGATGTCGATCTCTCCGTCCGGGCAGCGCCAGTTGCGGGCTACCGGCCGCAGCCCGGCCCCGATCAGGTGCCGGACGGCGCACCGCTCGCCGTACGCGCCGACCGCCTGGTTCCGCTTCGTCATGCCGGTCAGGGTGGTCCGGCCGGCGGCCGCGCCGGGCCTGCTGCGGCGGGCCTGTGGACGACGAGCCGGCCTGTGGACAGGCGGACGATCATGGGTGTCCCGTGCTAGGGGCCCGGCCGCCGCAGGCGGGGGAGGGCTCCGCCGCCGAAGAGCCCGGAGCTGTGCCGGGAGGGACGAATGGCGCCGGTGGGGTGGGTCGCATACGGTGCCGGACGTGGACGCACGACGGAGCTATCCCGAAGATCAGGAGTCGCGCTGGTACCCCGCCGGGCAGGAGCGCGGCTACGGCGAGCCGGACTGGCGTGGCCCGGGCGAGCCCCGCATCCGGGACGACGAGTACCCGACCCCAGAGCAGCGCGCCGCGGAGGAGGGCCGGTTCGCCGATCCGGGCGGCCCGGGACGGTACGGCCAGACCGGGCGTTACGGCACGGCGGATCCGCTCGGTGACTCCCGGGGCGAGCCCGAGGGATACCGCCCGACCCGCTCACGCCGTGCCGACGACCCCGACGTCTCCGGCGAGCTGCCGGGCGACCGCCCCGCCCGGCGGGCGGCCCGGGAGACCGCCGACCCCCTCACCACCACCGGCGCGGGTCCGCTGACCTCCGTCGACCGGCTCTCCACCACCGCGGCCGGGCCGCTGACCAGCGGTGTCGACCGACTCGGCGGACCCGGGTCGGCCGGCGTGGAGGCGGGGGAGCGGCCGGATCGGGTCCGATCCGCCCCGCTGGGCGGGTACCCGATCGTCGAGCCGACCCGTCCCGCCGAGCCGGCGCACCCGCTGGAGATGCCGACCGGCCCGATGCCCCCGGTCATGCCCCGCCTGGACGGCGCGGTGGGCCCCGAGGCGGGGTACCGTCCGGCCGGCGGGCCCTCCGACGGCGTCTACCGGACCCGGCGGCCGGCGCTGGCGGTGATCCTCGTCGTGCTGGTGCTGGTCTTCGAGCTTCCCGCGCTGCGGGTGCTGCTGCACGGCCTGACCGGCGACCCGGTCTCGACGTCGCACGTCGTCGTCGGCACCTTCCTCGTCACCGGGCTGCCGATCTTCGCCGCCGGCCTGTACGGGCTGCGCACCGGCGGCCTGGCGATGGCCGACGGGGCGCGGGGCTGGCTGCGCCCGCCGACCGCCTACCTGACCGTCGGGCTGGTGCTCTTCCTCGCCGCCGCGCTCGCCGCCGGCTGACCCGGGCGCTGCCGCGCTCGCCGCCGGCTGACCCGGGCGGGACGCCGCCGACCCGAGCCGGCCGGCGGCCGCCCTCCCGGGCCCGGGTCGGTGCGGTGCGGAGCAGGTGCCGGAGATCCCGGTCGGCGTGCCGCGTCCGAATTCGCCACCAGAGCATCGGACCGGCGGGTTGGCGCACCCGCCAGCTCGGCGGCGCCACCGGCGCGTACACTGGTCGACTGGCGACCGCCTCGCGCGGTCGACCTCGCGCGCCCTCTCCACGGTTCGTCGTGGGGCGGCGGCCTCCCTGGTCCCGATCTTGGTCGGGTCCGTCATGGCCGACGACCGGGCGCCAGGCGTCCGGCCGCCGGCCGGACGGGACAACCAGGGACAATAGGAGTACCCACCATGGCCGTCGTGACCATGCGTCAGCTGCTGGAGAGCGGTGTCCACTTCGGGCACCAGACCCGGCGCTGGAACCCGAAGATGAAGCGCTTCATCTTCACCGAGCGCAACGGTATCTACATCATCGACCTGCGCCAGACCCTCGACTACATCGAGAAGGCCTACGAGTTCGTGCGCGGGACCGTCGCCGAGGGTGGCAGCATCCTCTTCGTCGGCACCAAGAAGCAGGCCCAGGAGGCCATCTCCGAGCAGGCGACCCGGGTCGGCCAGCCGTACGTCAACCACCGCTGGCTCGGTGGCATGCTGACCAACTTCCAGACGGTGTACAAGCGCCTTCAGCGGATGAAGGAGCTGGAGGCCCTGGGTGACCTGACCGGCACCGCCGCGGGTTACACCAAGAAGGAGACCCTGCAGCTCTTCCGCGAGAAGACCAAGCTCACCAAGACCCTCGGTGGTCTGCGGGACATGCAGAAGCTCCCGGCCGCGATCTGGGTGGTCGACACCAAGAAGGAGCACATCGCCGTCGACGAGGCCCGCAAGCTGGGCATCCCGGTGATCGCGGTGCTGGACACCAACTGCGACCCGGACGAGGTCGACTTCCCGATCCCGGGCAACGACGACGCGATCCGCTCGGCCGAGCTGCTGACCAGGGTCGTGGCCGCCGCCGTCGCCGACGGTCTGATCGCTCGCTCCGGCCGCCGCCGGGGCACCGACGAGAAGCCCGAGCCGGGCCAGGTCGGCGCCGACGAGCCGCTGGCCGAGTGGGAGCGCGAGCTGCTCGAGGAGCCGAAGAAGGCCGACGAGCAGCCGGCGCAGCCGGCGCAGCCGGCTGAGCAGCCGGCCGAGAAGCCGGCCGAGCAGCCGGCGACCGCCGCCGCGGAGTGACCGCACCGCCGCTTCCCCACCGTCCGTTTTCACCGACGGTGGGGAGCGGCGGGTACGCCGGGCACATCCGGCCCGGATCCGGGTAACCGGCACCCAGACCATTCCACCCCGCAGTTCCGACATCGAAGAGAGAGCCATGTCCAACTTCACCGCCGCGGACGTCAAGAAGCTCCGCGACCTCACCGGCGCCGGCATGATGGACTCCAAGAAGGCGCTGACCGAGGCCGAGGGCGACTTCGACAAGGCCGTCGAGATCCTGCGTGTCAAGGGCGCCAAGGACGTGGGCAAGCGGGCCGGGCGCACCGCCGCCAACGGCCTGATCGCCCACTCCGGCAAGGCCCTGCTGGAGCTCAACTGCGAGACCGACTTCGTCGCCAAGAACGAGGCGTTCGTCGCCCTGGCCCAGCAGCTGGTCGAGCACGGCGAGCGCAGCGGCGTCAGCAACGCCGAGGGGCTGCTCGCCTCCGAGCTGGACGGCAAGACCGTCGCCGACCTGATCCAGGAGCAGTCCGCCAAGATCGGCGAGAAGCTGGTGCTCAACCGCTTCGCCAAGCTGGACGGCAACGTCGCGGTCTACCTGCACCGCAAGAGCCAGGACCTGCCGCCGGCCGTCGGCGTGCTGGTGGAGTACGCCGGCCAGACCGACGAGGCCGGTGACGCCGACGCGCGCGCCGCCGCCATGCAGATCGCCGCGATGCGGCCGAAGTACCTCACCCGGGACGAGGTGCCGGCCGAGGTCGTCGAGTCCGAGCGGCGCATCGCCGAGCAGACCGCCCGCGAGGAGAACAAGCCCGAGGCGGCGCTGGCGAAGATCGTCGAGGGTCGGGTCAACGCCTTCTTCAAGGACTACGTCCTGGTCGAGCAGGCGTCGGTGGCCGACAACAAGAAGACCGTGAAGCAGGTGCTGGCCGAGGCCGGCATCGAGGTGACCCGCTTCCTGCGGTTCGAGGTCGGCCAGGCCTGAGCCGCCGGATCGGGCGTGTGACGCGCCCGAGGGCAGGGAACGTCGACGAGGAGGCCGCCGGTGTACGTGACAGGCACCGCGGCCTCCTCGTCACATAGGGTCGGCAACGGCAGTTGCGCGGTACGCGGCGCGCAGGACGTGCGCGCGGGGAAGGGCGGGGCGGATGACGCAGGTTGTGAGTGACCGGAGCCTGGGAGCGGACGACCCGACGGCGCCGCCGCCCGGGCGGGCCCGCCGGGTGGTGCTGAAGCTCTCCGGCGAGGTCTTCGGCGGCGGGGCGATCGGCGTCGACCCGGACGTCGTCCAGGCCATCGCCCGGCAGATCGCCACCGTGGTCCGCCGCGGCGTGCAGGTCTCCGTGGTGGTCGGCGGCGGCAACTTCTTCCGCGGCGCCGAGCTGCAGAAGCGCGGCATGGACCGGGCCCGGGCCGACTACATGGGCATGCTCGGCACCGTGATGAACTGCCTCGCCCTCCAGGACTTCCTGGAGAAGGAGGGCATCGAGACCCGCGTGCAGAGCGCGATCACGATGGCCCAGGTCGCCGAGCCGTACATCCCGCTGCGCGCCATCCGGCACCTGGAGAAGGGCCGCGTGGTCATCTTCGGGGCGGGCGCCGGCATGCCGTACTTCTCCACCGACACCGTCGCCGCCCAGCGCGCGCTGGAGATCCGCGCCGACGTGGTGCTGATGAGCAAGAACGGCGTCGACGGCGTCTACACCGCCGACCCCCGGATCGACCCCTCCGCCAGCAAGTTCGACTCGATCACCTTCTCCGAGGTGCTGCGCCGCAACCTGCGGGTGGCCGACGCCGCCGCGTTCAGCCTCTGCATGGAGAACGGCCTGCCGATGCTGGTCTTCGGCGCCCAGGGCGACGACACGATCATTCGCGCCGTCGGCGGCGACAAGATCGGTACCCTGATCACCGCCTGAACTCCCCCGGCCGACCGTCTCGGCGGTCCTCCGACGGACAGCAGCAGAGCCCACCACGAGTAACAGAAGGAGGCGAGGAGACCGGTGATCGACGACACCCTCCTCGAGGCCGAAGAGAAGATGGACCGTGCCATCGAGCACGCCAAGGAAGAGTTCGGCGCCATCCGCACCGGCCGCGCCAACGCCGCCATGTTCTCCAAGGTCGTCATCGACTACTACGGCACCCCCACCCCGCTGCCCCAGATGGCCTCCATCGGGGTTCCCGAGCCGCGCATGGTGATCATCAAGCCGTACGACAACTCGCAGATCAACGCCATGGAGAAGGCGATCCGCGACTCCGACCTCGGCGTGAACCCGAACAACGAGGGCAACCAGCTGCGCATCCTGCTCCCCCAGATGACCGAGGAGCGCCGCCGCGAGATGATCAAGGTGGCCCGGCACAAGGGTGAGGAGGCCAAGGTGGCCATCCGCAACATCCGCCGCAAGGGCAAGGAAGAGCTGGACCGGCTCGTCAAGGACGGCGAGGTCGGCGAGGACGAGGGCCGTCGCGCCGAGAAGGAGCTCGACGACCTGACCCAGCGGTACGTCGCCAGCGTCGACGAGCTGGTCAAGCACAAGGAGACCGAGCTGCTCGAGGTGTAGCCGCCCGGACGGGACGTCCCGTCCGGACGCCTTCGAGGCCCGCCCCCCCCCGACGTCGGGGGGGGCGGGCCTCGCCTCGTCCAGCAGCGGGGGATCGGCACGCGCCGGGTCGTCCCGGTCCGGCTCCTCCCCTGGTACGCACCACCCGCACCACCTGCGCCGGAAGGGCCCGGCGGGCCGGCGTTCGGCGATCGCCCGGTGCCTGGTCGTACCGTGCCTGCGCCCGGCTGCCGGTGGCCGGCTGGCCTCGTCCGCCGCCCCCGGCCGCCCCGTGCAGTAGGCTCGGCACGATTCCCGGCCACCGCGCGGTGAACGGCGGGAATCGGCCGGCCGTCGGGCCGGTCAACCGGACGGAACAGTCACGCGTGTAGGGGATGGCCTTGGTCTTGCGGCATGTGGTGGAACTCGTACCGTTCCCGCTCGGTGCGTGATGTCCCACCCCGACCCCTACGGCGGCGCCGAGCCTCGCGGCTGGGACCGCCCCGAACGCCCGCCCGCGCTGCCCTGGCCGGAGCGTGACGTCGAGCCCACCGGCCCGTGGGACCGGCAGTCCGGCGCCGACCTGTACGCCGGGCCGCAGGCCCGCCCCCGGCCGACCGCCCGCCGGTACGACGAGCCCGCCCTCGACCCGTACGACGGGCACGGCGACCCGTACGACCGCCACGACGTCGACCGCTACGGGGCCTACGACGACGGGTACGACCGGCGCGGTCCCGGGCGCCCGCCGCGCGACGACGACATGCCCACCTCCTCGCTCCCGCCGGTGCGCGACGACGACGTGCCGACCTCCCAGTTCCCCCCGGTGCGGGAGGCCGCCGAGCCGGAGCGCGACCCGCAGCGGCCCCCGGGCCGGCGGCAGCCCGGCCGGCGCCGGGCCAGCGCGGACCGGCCGGCGACCGGGCAGCCGGCGCCCAGCCGGGCCGGCCGCAACCTGCCGGCCGCGATCGGGGTGGGCCTCGGGCTCGGCGCGCTGATCCTGATCCCGCTCTTCTTCTACCTGCCGGCGTTCCTCGCCGTGGTGGCCGGCGCGATCGGCGTGGGCATCTGGGAGATGGCCCGGGCGGTACGCCGCAGCGGCGCCCACCCGCCGCTGGTGCCGCTGATCGCCGGCGGCGTGCTGATGATCGGGCTGGCCTGGTACGCCGGGCCGGACGCGCTCAGCCTGGGTCTGCTGGTCACCGTGCTGGGCACGATGATCTGGCGGCTCGGCGACGGCCCGGGCGGCTTCCAGCGGGACCTCACCGCGGCCACCCTGATCGCGGTCTACGTGCCGTTCCTCGGCGGCTTCGCGGCGCTGCTCGCGGCGGCGCCCGACGACGGGCACCTGCGGGTGCTGGCGACCCTGGTCGCCGTGGTGCTCTCCGACACCGGCGGGTACGCGGCGGGGGTGTCCTTCGGCAAGCACCCGATGGCCCCCTCGATCAGCCCGAAGAAGTCCTGGGAGGGCTTCGCCGGGTCGGTCTCGGCGGCGGCGGTCGGCAGCGCCGGGCTGCTCTGGCTGCTCTTCGACCTGGCGCCGTGGTGGGGTGCGCTCTTCGGGGTCGCGGTCTCCGTCGCGGCGGTCCTCGGCGACCTCGGCGAGTCCATGATCAAGCGTGACCTGGGCGTGAAGGACATGAGCAACCTGCTGCCCGGGCACGGCGGCCTGATGGACCGGCTCGACTCGATCCTCTTCGCCGTCCCCACCGCGTACCTGCTGCTGGCGGTCTTCGTGCCGGTGGTGGGCTGAGGCATGAATCACGTCCGGCAGACCGTGTCCCCCGCCCGGTGGGGGTCGATTCGGCACCTCCGGACAGGTGTGTTCCCCGGTCGGCGTGACAGACTGGACCGGCCATGACGAGCCTGCCTGTGATCCCCGTAGACCCCGACGCCCCCGGGCGCCGGCCCGCGATGCCGCCCCGCCACCTCGCCGACCTGGACCTGCCGGGCCGGCAGGCGCTGGTGACCGAGCTGGGCGAGCCGGCCTTCCGTGCGAAGCAGGTCTCCAACCACTACTTCGGCCGGCTGGTGCGCGACCCGGAGCTGATGACCGACCTGCCGGCGGCCACCCGGGGGCGGCTGGCCGGGGCGCTGCTGCCGACCCTGCTCAACCCGGTCCGCGAGCTGGCCTGCGACGACGGCGCCACCCGCAAGGCGCTCTGGCGGCTGCACGACGGCTCGCTGGTGGAGAGCGTGCTGATGGGCTACCCGGACCGGGTCACCGTCTGCATCTCCAGCCAGGCCGGCTGCGGCATGGCGTGCCCGTTCTGCGCCACCGGCCAGGCCGGGCTGACCCGCAACCTGTCCACGGCCGAGATCGTCGACCAGGCGGTCTACCTCGCCGGCGTCGCGGCCTCGGGCGCGGTGGCCGGGTCGCCGCCGCGGCTGTCGCACGTCGTCTTCATGGGCATGGGCGAGCCGCTGGCGAACTACAACCGGGTGGTGGCGGCGATCCGTCGGCTGGTCGCGCCGGCCCCCGAGGGGCTGGGCCTGTCGCAGCGGCACATCACCGTTTCCACGGTCGGCCTGGTTCCGGCCATCCGCCGACTGGCCAGCGAAGACCTCTCAGTGACCCTTGCGCTGTCGCTGCACGCGCCCGATGATGATCTGCGCGACGAACTCGTGCCGGTCAACCAGCGCTGGAAGGTAGCCGAGGTGCTGGACGCAGCGTGGGACTACGTGGCCCGGACGGGGCGCCGCGTGTCGATCGAGTACGCGATGATCAAGGACGTGAACGACCAGCCGTGGCGGGCGGACCTGCTCGGGCGGCTGTTGGCCGGCAAGCTGGCCCACGTGAACCTCATCCCGCTCAACCCGACACCCGGCAGCCGGTGGGACGCGAGCGCGAAGCCGGTCGAGCGCGAGTTCGTCCGGCGACTCCGCGAGGCCGGGGTGTCCACGACGGTGCGGGACACCCGGGGGCGCGAGATCGACGGCGCGTGCGGGCAGTTGGCTGCCGCCGAGGACAGGGACACCGATGCGCCGCGCGGGCGTGACCGGGCGTAGCGACGAGACCAGGAGACATAGTGGCGAGTCAGGGTCAGCGTTTCCGGCGTAAGGCGCTCCGCCGGGGATACAAGGTCGACGAGGTGGACGCCTTCCTGGACCGGGTCGAGGCGACACTCGCCGGCCAGCCGGTCGGCGCGCCCGTGGCCTCCCAGGAGGTCCACGACGTCGTCTTCCGGGTCCGCTTCAACGGCTACGACGAGTGGCAGGTCGACCTGCACCTGGACCGGGTCGAGCGGCAGCTGGCCGAGCTGGAGGAGCGCGGCGGTCGCGGCGCCGACCCGCGGGGTGCCGACCGTCTCGGACCGCCGATGCGCGACGACCACCGCGGCCTGTCCCCGGTGCCGCAGCCGCTCCCGCCGCGTGCCATGCCGGCCCAGGCCGGCCCGCAGGGCTACGGCAACCGGTACGACGAGCCCACCGGCGCCTTCGCCGGCGGGTACGACGCCCCCCGGGGCGGCTACGACGCGCCGCGCGGTCCGGGTGGTCCCGGCCCGGGCGGGCCGATGGGTCCCGGTGGTCCGGGCGGCCCGGGCGGGCACGGCGGTCCGCCGCAGCGTGGCCTGCCCCCGGGTCCGGGTGGCTACGGCGCCCCGGAGGAGCCGCGGTTCGACGGTTTCGAGGCGGGCCGGCACGGCCGGGCCGACATGACCGCCGAGATCCGGATGCCGGAGCGGGACCAGCGCGACATGCGCGGGCGCGGCCCGGCCGGCCCGCCGATGCCGCAGCCGGCGCTCGGTGGCCCGCCGATGGGTGGCCCGCCGCCGATGGCCGGTCCGCCGGTGGGCGGCCCGCCGATGGTGGGCCCGCCGATGGCCGGTCCGCCCGGCAGCGACCTCTACCGGGTCGACCAGATCCGGCGCAGCTTCCAGGTGCGCCGCTTCGGCAGCGGATACGACCCGGACCAGGTGGACCGGTTCTTCGAGACGCTGCTCGGCGGCATGCAGGGCCGCAACCCGATGCCGGTGAACCCGAAGGACCTGGACACCCTGCGCTTCGGGCTGGTGCCGGGCGGCTACTTCGAGGCCGAGGTCGACGCCGCGCTCAAGGACGTGCAGGACATCCTCTTCGGCCGCTGACCGCGCGAGGGGGACCGCCGCGACGAGACAGCAGCGACGGGACCGGAGCGACGGGGACCGACGTGACGAAAGGGCCCACCCCGAGGGGGTGGGCCCTTCACGCGTTCGTGGTCCGGCGCGGCGGTCGGGTCAGGAGCGCAGGCCGTTGCGGCGCAGCACGGCGTCGCCGATGACGATCGCCAGCAGCAGCACGGCCAGGCCGACCAGCCAGATGTCCTCGACCCTGCCCTCGTGGTTGCCGCACAGCATCGCCAGCAGCGCCAACGCGGTGAGCACCGCGCCGATCCGTCCGGACCTGCGGTGCCCGGGCTTGTGCTGATCTGGCGCGGTTACCGGCTCGCTTCCTGCCACTGTCGGTCCTTCCCTCGCGATCGGATCTCCGGTTAGTCTGGCACGCCCCGCGGCGGGCCCGGCGCAGGGTCCGGCCTGATGGGGTACGCGGGCGGGGGAGCGCCGGGCGGACCGGGCCGATGGATCCCCACCACGGGGGCGCAACGCCTCTGGCGGCGTCGCGGGTCGGCGACCACACTGCCTCCGGTAGCGTTCTGACGTACACCTTGATTGTCGTTTTGAGGGGGACTGCGGTGCGAGTGACCGGTACGGGACATGCCAGCATGCGGATCGACACGGCCGCGGGCAGCATCCTGTGCGACCCGTGGGTCAATCCCGCCTACTTCGCCTCGTGGTTCCCCTTCCCGGACAACTCCC
Source organism: Micromonospora sp. U56 (assembly GCF_018070095.1). Lineage (NCBI taxonomy): Bacteria > Bacillati > Actinomycetota > Actinomycetes > Micromonosporales > Micromonosporaceae > Micromonospora > Micromonospora sp. U56. The sequence goes on along the minus strand of NZ_JAGPYL010000084.1, from coordinate 1,641 downwards.
AGCTCGACTGGGCGGCGCTCGGCGACGTCGACTACCTGTACGTCTCGCACCTGCACCGGGACCACTTCGACGCCGCCCACCTCAAGCGGTACGTCTCCAAGGACGCCACCGTGCTCCTCCCCGAGTTCCCCACCTCGGAGATGGAGGACGAGCTGCGGGCGCTCGGCTTCACGAAGTTCCTCAAGGCCCCGAACGAGCAGGTCGTGGAGCTCGACGGCGGCCTGAAGATCATGATCCAGGCGCTGACCAGCCCGACCGACGGCCCGATCGGTGACTCCTCGCTCTGGGTGGAGTACGACGGGGTCCGGCTGCTCAACCAGAACGACGCCCGCCCGACCGATCTGAGCGTCTTCGCCGAGCTGGGCCACGTGCACGCGCACCTGCTCCAGTTCTCCGGCGCGATCTGGTACCCGATGGTCTACGAGCTGCCGCAGGCGGCCAAGACCGCGTTCGGCAAGCAGAAGCGCGACCGGCAGTTCGACCGCACCTGGCGCTACATCGACGATCTCAAGGCCGACCACGTCTTCCCGATCGCCGGCCCGCCGTGCTTCCTCGACGACGCGCTGTGGCAGTTCAACGACATCCACGGCGACGAGGGCAACATCTTCCCGGACCAGTCCGTCTTCCTCGCCGAGTACGCCAAGGTGGGCGGCACCAACGGCATCGTGCTGCTGCCGGGCAGCGTCGCCGAGGTGACCACGGAGGGCGCGAGCACCACCCATCCGGTGCCGGTGGCGGAGTTCTTCGCGAACAAGACCGCGCACCTGGAGGAGATGCGGGAGCGCAAGCGCCCGATCATCGAGGCGGAGAAGGCGTCCTGGCGGCACCCCGAGGTGGACGTGCTCGGCGAGATGAAGCGCCGCATCGAGCCGCTGCTGGACGAGTCGATCTACCTGGCCAAGGGGGTCGGCGGCCCGGTCCGCTTCGACCTGGTCGGCTACGACGGCGAGAGCGTCGAGTCGATCGTGGTGGACTTCCCGGGCAAGGAGGTCCGCCGGTACGCGGATGAGAAGGTGCGCTACCGGTTCCGTACCGAGCGGGCGCTGATCGAGCACCTGCTGCACATCGAAGAGGTGGACTGGGTCAACTCCCTCTTCCTCTCCTGCCGCTTCTCGGCGGCCCGGATCGGCCAGTACAACGAGTTCGTCTACGCCTTCTTCAAGTGCCTCTCCGAGGAGCGCCTCCAGTACGCCGAGGGCTGGTACGACGAGCACGAGCGGGCGGTCGACGCGGAGGACATCACCATCGGCGACTGGGTGGTGCAGCGCCGCTGCCCGCACCTGAAGGCCGACCTGAGCCGGTTCGGCATCGTCGACGGCGACCAGCTCACCTGCCAGCTGCACGGCTGGAAGTTCGACATGCCCAGCGGCCGCTGCCTGACCAGCGTCGGCCACAAGATCCGCGCGCACCGCGCCGACGAGCAGACCCCCGCCCCCGCCGGGGAGGCGCTCAGCTAGTGCGGTGTCCAATAACGTTCGCCGGGTTGGCTGCTGCCGGGTTTTGTCGTACCCGTGGGGTTGGGTGTGGTTGTGCCTCGTCGTCGGGATCCCACCGCGCCTCGGGTGGTGTATCGCACGGCTCGTGTAGCTCTGCGGGTGACGGCTGGGCAGCGGCGGCGGTGTTTCGGATTGCTGCGCTCGG
>NZ_JAGPYL010000083.1:0-29993 GCF_018070095.1 Micromonospora sp. U56 | reverse complement strand
CACCGTCTACCGGGTGGCCTGCGAGACGGCCGGCGGGACGGGCCGCCGGTGCCACGCGACCGTCGGAGTGCGCAACCTCACGCCCGAGCAGCAGGCGTGGCACGGCGAACTCCAGCGCGCCTACCTGCCCGGGGGCAACTGGGTCAGCACCGACGAGCCGGCCACCCGGCTGGCGAACCTGGGCCGGGACGTCTTCGCCCAGCCGGTCGCGGCCGGCAACCGGGTGGTGCTGCCGCTGGTGTTCACGCTCAAGGGGCCGCAGAAGCCGAAGCAGCTGGAGCTGCGCAGCGGGGTCTTCTCCGCCGGGGTCCGGGTGGACGTGCCCTGACCGGCGGCCGGGCGGCGGTCGTACCCTTGGGTCCGTGACCGCCGCCCTCGCACCCGCCGCCCACGACGCGGCCGACTGGCAGGCCCGGCGGGCCGCGCACGTCGCCCGGGTCGACGCGTGGCTGGCGCCGCACCTGGCCCGCCGGCGCAGCGGCGGCCGGCACCCGGTCGAGGACTTCCTCTTCACCTACTACTCGCACCGGCCGGCCCAGCTGCGCCGCTGGCACCCGGGCGCGGGGGTGCTGCTGCGCGACGTGGAGCCGGCCGAGTTCGGCCCGGACTACCGCGCCGACGCCGCCGGGGTCAGCCTCGACACCGATCGGGTACGCGCCCGGCGCGCCGAGTCGATCGCCTGGATCCGCGACCTGCTGGCCGCGACCGCCGGCCGGCCGGCACACCTCGGCTGCTTCGGCATGCACGAGTGGGCGATGGTCTACCGGCAGACCCAGGAGGAGGTCCGGCACAACTCCTGGCCGCTGCGGCTGAGCCCGGAGCGCACCGCCGCGGTGGTCGAGGAGCGGGGCGTACGGTGCAGCCACTTCGACGCGTACCGGTTCTTCACCGCGCCGGCCCGGCCGTTGAACCTGCTCAACCCGACCCGGGAGAGTCAGCACGCGCTGGAGCAGCCCGGCTGCCTGCACGCCAACATGGATCTCTACAAGTGGTCGTACAAGCTGTCGCCGCTGGTCGCCTCCGAGCTGGTGGCGGACTGCTTCGCGCTGGCCAGGGAGATCCGGGCGCTGGACATGCGGGCCAGCCCGTACGACCTGGCCGCGCTCGGCTATCCGCCGGTGCGGGTGGAGACGCCGGAGGGCCGGGCCGAGTACGCCGCCGCCCAGCGCGGCTTCGCCGAGCGGGCCGCCGCGCTGCGCTCCCGCCTGCTGACCGCCCTCGACGCCGTCGCCTGACCGCGGCTGGACGCCCTGCCGCCAGTCAGTCGGGCACCGGCCGGTTCACGCCGCCGGGCGCAGCCGCTCCTCCAGCTCCGCCATCGTCTCGACGAACCAGAGCTGGCGACCGCGGTTGGACTCGGTGACGAAGTCCCGCAGGGCGGTGCTGCGCGCGACGTGCGCGGAGATGTCGCCGACCACCACCACCGGCAGCCGGTAGTTGACGAACTTCTGCACCAGCTCACCGGCCACCCCGGAGCGCAGCGTGAAGAACTCGTCGGCGAGCCGCCGTACCGGCAGCACCACCAGCTCCGCCCGCTGGCCGAGCGCCTCGCCGATCACGTCCAGCGCGTCGCCGCCCCCGCACAGCCGAGGCCCGTCGGGGGCGCAGGCGAGCAGCGAACGACCGTGCAGCGTGACGAGGGTGTCGGTGGACATGCTGGCAGCCTAGGCACCGCTTCCCCGCGGGCACACCGGATTTACCGCTCAGTCCCCGTCGACCCGGCGGTCCCGCTTGCGTTGCGACTGGCGCTTCTTCTCCGCCAGCCGGCGTTCCTTGGCGCCGCGCGACGGGCGGGTCGGCCGCCGGGCCGGTGGCGGCGGCGCGACGGCCTCGCGCAGCAGTGCGGTCAGCCGCTCCCGGGCCGCCTCCCGGTTGGCGAGCTGGGCGCGGTGCTCGCTGGCGGCGATGGTCACCACCCCGTCGACCAGGCGGCCGGCCAGCCGTTCCAGCGCCCGCGCCCGCAGCGCCGGCGGCAGGCTGGGCGAGGCGGCCAGGTCGAAGCTCAACTCCACCCGGGAGTCGGCGGTGTTGACCCCCTGCCCGCCCGGCCCCGACGAGCGGGAGAACCGTTCCCGCAGCTCGGCGGCGGGCACGATCCACCGGTCGGTCACCCGCAGTCCGTCGTCCACGCCCCGAGGCTAGCGCCCCTTCGGGGCACCGTGGGTGGCGGACGAGCTCGGCGACGGGCTGGGCGCCGGTTCCGCCCGCTCGTGGTCGGGGCCGACGGCGGCGTACGCGACCGCCCCGACGAGCAGCAGCGCAACCACGCCGACCTTGGTCGCGGCCAGTCTGATCAGCAGCCACGCAGCCCGACGCAGGCCAGGCACACTGTCCTTGGTGACCTGATAATCCCTCCACCCACGACGCGCGCGGGCGTAGGCCGCGCCCATCACGCCGCCAACCAGAACACCGATCGCCAGCAGGACCGCCATGAGTGATCGCTCCACCCATGTCAGTATCCATACTCAGCGTGATATTTCTATGGCCCGATGGTTCCTCGCCAGGAATCCGACAGTTTTACCGTTACGACCGCCGCGTCCTGGGCGCGCCCGACTCAGCCGCCTTTGCCGATGATGGTGTCGGCGGTCTGCTGCACCTGCTCGATCGGGATGGCGAACCCGATGCCGATCGAGCCGTTGCCGTCGATGGTGGCGATCGCGGTGTTCACCCCGACCACCTCCCCCCGGGCGTTGACCAGCGGCCCTCCCGAGTTGCCCGGGTTGATCGAGGCGTCGGTCTGCACCGCGCTGCGCCGGGTGGTGCCGAGGCGTACCTGGCGGTCGAGGGCGCTGACGATGCCGGCGGTGACCGTCCCGGCCAGGCCGAGCGGCGAGCCGACCGCCAGCACCGGCTCACCGACCTTGGTGGAGCGCGGCTTGGCCAGCGGCAGCGGTGCCAGCCCGGCGACCGCCGGCACCCGGAGCACCGCCAGGTCGCTGCCCGGCTCCCGGCCCACCACCTCGGCGGCGTACCGCCGGCCGTCGGAGAGCTCCACGGTCACCTCGCCGCCACCGCCCTTGGCCAGGATGTGGTCGTTGGTGACGATGTGCTGCTGGTTGTCGATGGCGAACCCGGAGCCGGACGCCGAACTGGCGGCGCCGCCGCCGACCATCACCGACACCACGCCCGGCACGGTCTTCTGCGCCGCGGTCACCAGCTCGGCCGGCACCGGCGCGGCGGACGCCGCCGAGGGCCCCGCACCGCCGTCCCGGCCGGCCACCCAGCCACCGGCCGCCGCGCCGGAGACGGTAGAGAGGGCCACCACCGCCGCCGCCGTCAGCAGCCGGCCGCGCCAGCGGCGCCGCGACGGGTCCTCCCCCGCCCCCGGTACGTCCCACCGGGGCCGCCCGTCCGGTCCCAGCTCGGGCGAGACGAACCACGGTCCCCGGGGCTCGCCCAGTCCGGTCTGCACTGCCATGCGTGCGCTCCTCACTGTCGCTTCGGCGGGCTCAGGGCAGGCGGGAGAACCACCGCATCGACCCGGCCGCGGCGCCCATCGCGAACATCAGCCCGAGGCCGATGAACCGGGCGGAGATGTCCTGGCGTTCGGTGCGGTAGCCGACCGACGAGCCGATGTCCTCGTAGACCTTGCGCAGTTCCGCGCTGTTGCCCGCCTCGTGGAAGCCACCCCCGGTGTCCTCGGCGACCGCCTTGAGGGTCTGCCCGTCGACCGGCACCTGGATCGGCCGGCCGCCCCGGTCGACGAACCCGCCGGGGGTGCCGAAGGAGATGGTGTGCACCGGCACCTTGGCCGCCACGGCCGCGGCGGCGGCCTCCATCGGGTCCATGCCGGAGGTGTTCGCCCCGTCGGAGAGCAGGATGACCCGGGCCGGCGGTGGCTTCTTCGCCGCCGTGGAGTCCAGGCTCTTGACCGCGCCGAGCGAGGCGCTGATCGCCTCGCCGATCGCGGTGCCCTGCACCCCGGTGATGCCCTCGGCGAGCCGGTCGATCCCCTCGTGCAGCGCCTCCCGGTCGGTGCCGGGCGGCACCACCACCGCCGCGCTGCCGGCGAACGCGACCAGGCCGACGTTGAACTCGTCGGGCAGGCCGTCGACGAACCGCCGGGCCGCCTGCTTGGCGGCGGCGAGCCGGTCCGGTTCCACGTCGGTGGCGAGCATCGAGGTGGAGACGTCGACGGCGACCATGACGGTGGCCCGTTCGCGGGGCACCCGTACCTCGGCCGTCGGCCGGGCGAAGCCGACCACCAGCAGCGCCAGCATGGCCAGGAAGAGACCGGCCGGCACGTGCCGCCGCCAGGCCGGCCGGGTCGGCGCGACCCGGTCGAGCAGCCGGAGGTTGGTGAAACGCACCGCGTACCGGCTGCGCCGGCGCTGGGCGAGCAGGTAGCCGCCGGCCAGCGCGAACACGCCGAGCAGCAGCAGGAGCCGGGCGGGCGACTGCCAGGTCACGCGACACCTCCCCGGGCGGCGGCCGGCGCGGCGGCCAGGCGACGCTGCGCGTGCACGTGCCGTACCACGTCGGCGGTCCAGTCCCGGTCGGTGCGCAGCGGCAGGTGGGTGGCGCCGGAGCGGCGCAGCGCCCGGCGTACCTGCTCGCGCTGGGCGGCCGCCGCGCTGGCGTAGCGCCGGCGCAGCGCCTCGTCGCCGGTCCAGACCTCCCGCCGCCGGCCGGTCTCCGGGCAGACGAGCGTGATCAGGCCGACGTCGGGCAGTTCCAGCTCGCGCGGGTCGGTGATCTCGACCGCGAGCACCTGGTGCCGGGCGGCGAGGCGGCGCAGCGCCGGTTCCCAGGCGGTGGGCTCGTCGTGGTGCTCCGGCAGGCCGTCGAGGAAGTCGGAGACCACCACGGCCAGGCCGCGCCGGGTGGCGACCCGCTGCACGGCCGCGAGCGCCGCCGCCAGGTCGGGTGGGTCGGGCGGTTCCGTCCGCTCGTCGTGGTCGCCGGTGCGCGGCGCGGCCAGCAGCGCGCGGAGCACGCCCAGCAGATGGGTACGGCCGCTGCGTGCCGGGAAGCGGCGCAGCCCGCTCGAGGTGAGCAGCTGCGCGCCGAGCCGGTTGCCGGTGCCGGCGGTGAGGAAGCCGATCGCCGCGACGGCGGCCACCGACAGCTCCCGCTTGTCCAGTTCGGCGGTGCCGAACTCCATGCTGGGGCTGGCGTCCACCAGCAGCCAGGTGCTCAGTTCCCGGTCGGCGTCGACCTCGCGGACGTGCGGCACGGTGGTGCGGGCGGTCACCGCCCAGTCCATCCGGCGCACCTCGTCCTCGCCGGGGCGGTACTCCCGGCTGCCGGCGATCTCGCTGCCCGGCCCGGGCAGCAGACCCCGGTGCTGGCCCTGGAGCAGCCCGTCCAGTCGACGGGTGACGGTCAGTTCCAGCCGGCGCAGCCGCTGGTCCCCGGCGAGGTCGGCCAGGCCCGGTCCGGCGGGCGCCGGCGCGGTGCGGCGCCTCATGCGGCAGCCAGGTCGGCGGCGTGCTCGGGCATCCCGGTGGCCAGCACGGGCGGGGGCACCGCCTGCACCAGCCGGTGCACCAGCGCCTCGGGCGACACCCCGTCGGCCACCGCGTCGAAGGAGAGCACCAGCCGGTGGGCCAGCACGTCGACGGCGAGATCGCGGACGTCCTCCGGCAGCACGTACTCCCGGCCGCGCAGCAGCGCCTGGGCGCGGGCCGCGGCGACCAGGCCGAGGGTGGCCCGGGGGCTCGCCCCGTACGCCAGCATCGGGGCGATCTCCGGCAGCCCGAAGCGGCCCGGGTCGCGGGTGGCGAGGATGAGGCGGACGACGTACTCGGCGAGCGCGTGGTGCACGAAGACGTGCTCGGCGCGCTGTTGCAGCCCGCGCAGCCGGCCCGGGTCGAGCACCTGGTGGGCGCGGGGCCGGTCGGTGCTCATCCGGTAGAGGATGGCCAGCTCGTCGGCGTCGCTCGGGTAGTCCACGACGATCTTCATGAGGAACCGGTCGCGCTGCGCCTCGGGGAGCTGGTAGACCCCCTCGGACTCGATCGGGTTCTGGGTCGCGAGCACCAGGAACGGCACCGGCACCGGCCAGCTCCGGCCGCCGATGGAGACCTGGCGCTCGGCCATCGCCTCCAGCAGGGCGGACTGCACCTTGGCCGGGGCCCGGTTGATCTCGTCGGCCAGCACCAGGTTGGCCATGATCGGGCCCAGCTCGACGTCGAAGCTCTCCTTCGACGCCCGGTAGATGCGGGTACCGACGATGTCGGAGGGAACCAGATCGGGGGTGAACTGGATCCGGGAGAAGGTGCCGCCGACAACGGTGGCGAGGGTGTGCGCGGCGAGGGTCTTCGCCACGCCGGGTACGCCCTCCAGCAGGCAGTGCCCGTCGGCGATCAGTGCGGTGAGCAGGCGCTCGACGAGCCGATCCTGCCCGACGATCACGCGCCTGACCTCAAAGAGGGTCTGTTCCAGCTCGGTGGCCGCCGCGTCGGGATCGGCCGGGCTGGGCAGGCTGGCCAGGGTGTCCGAGATGTCCGTCACGGTGCTTGCTTCCCGGGGTACCGGGCAGGCAAACGTCGGAATATCACCCCCTGGCAGGCCCTTTCCCACCCGGAGCGGGACGAGCCACCCGTTACCTCGTTAGCGGGCGGCGACGGTGCGTTCCACACCAGACGGTGCCGACCCCCACGTGAGGGCCGGCACCGTAGCCGGCGGTGCTCAGTTGGCGACGACCAGGTGGAACGGGCGGTCGGCCGCTGAGCCACCGGAGGTCCGGGTCTGGACGAAGACCGCGTTGGGGGTCTGGTAGCGCGGCGCGACCGCGACCTGGCCACTGGGCGGGACGTTGTTCGGGTCGTTCGTGCCGATGGTCGCCACGTGCGCCTTCAGCACGACGTTGTAGTCGAGCAGCACCTGGTACTGGCCCGGGCCGTACTTGGTGGTGGACACGACGTTGGCGGAGTGCTGGAGCAGCGTCCCGTTGGCGGCGACGACGGCGAAGGCGACGGCGCCGGCCCCCGGCGGGGCGGCCAGGGTGGCACCCTGCTGCATCGAGGCCTTGGCCTTGCGCGCGTCGGCGGCCGAGACCGGCGGCTGGGTGTTGCCGCCGGGCTGCCGGACGCCGGGCTGGCCGACCTCCGCCCCGGCCCTGGTCGTCGGCTGGGCGGCGGCGGTTCCCCCGCCGGCCAGGGTGAGCGCCAGGACGCCGAGCGTCACCGCCGCCGCCTTGCGCCTGAAGAATGTGGTCATGACAGGTCTCCCCTTTTTCTGACCGTGGCGATACGGCCGACCCGCTTTTTGGGCGAGCCGGATGATTGTTGCCGGACGGGCCGGGTTGACGAAAGCAATACACTTTCGACCGCACCTGAAACGTTGACTCCTCAACGCTTTCTACCCGGCTTGAGCTGGGGTTACTACGCTGTGTTGTGGCGCCACAACCAGGAGGAAGGTAGCACCGGAAAAAGCCGAGCGTCAATAGTCGATCAACGCGCTGCGCATTCATTCCGGATGATTGCCGTAATTGCGAGAGGCGAGGGCTGCACCATTCATGAAACGGGTCGGGGGCCTTGCGGCGCGGGCGTGAGCGCTAGTCTGACGTTCATGATCACCACGGAGCTGCCGGCCCGGACCCGACCGCCGGTACGCGCCCTGCTCTGCTGGCTGGCGGTCGTGCCCGGTGCCGCCTGGGCGCTGGTCCGCCTCGCCGGGCTGGAGCGCGGGCCGCTGGTGCAGGCGGTCGCCTTCACCCCGTACGTCGCGGCCTGGAGCCTGGTCCCGCTGGTGCTGGCGCTCGCCCTGCGGCGCCGCGGGCCGGCGGTGGCCGCGGCCGTGGTGGCGCTGGTGCTGCTCGGCGCGGTGGTCCCCCGGGCGGTCGCCGCCGACCAGCCGGCGGCCGGCGGGCCGGTGCTGCGGGTGCTCACCGCCAACCTGCTCAAGGGCGGTGCCGACGCGCGGACGGTGGTGGAGCTGGTGCGGCGGCACCGGGTGGACCTGCTGGCCGTGCAGGAGTTCACGCCGGCGGCCCGCGACGCGCTCGACCGGCAGGGCCTGACCCGGCTGCTGCCCCACCAGCAGCTCACCCCGGAGGTCGGCACCACCGGCTCCGCCCTCTACTCGCGGCTCCCGCTCACCGAGGGGGGCTTCCGGCGCAACGCCGGCTTCCAGTTCACCCAGGCGTACGCCGTCGTGACGGTGCCGGGGGCGCCCCCGGTGCGGGTCGAGTCGACGCACCCGGCCGCGCCGTACGCGGTCGCCGCGGTCGACGAGTGGTTCACCGACCTGCGGGCGCAGCCCCCGGCCACCCCGGACGGGCCGCTGCGCATCCTCGCCGGCGACTTCAACGCCACCCTCGACCACGCCCCGCTGCGCGCGCTGCTGGCCACCGGGTACGTCGACGCGGCCGACGCCGCCGGGGCGGGGTTCGCCGGCACCTGGGGCCCGTACGACGGCGACCTCATCCCGCCGGTCACCATCGACCACGTGCTGGTCGACCGGCGGATCGCCGTCCGGTCCGTCGCCGTGCACCCGGTGCCCGGCAGCGACCACCGCGCGGTGCTGGCCGAGCTGCGCCTGCCGACGGCCTGACCCCGGCGGGCCCCGACCCGCCCGACGCCGCCCGGCCCGACCGGCTCGGGACTCAGACCCGGGCGCGGTCCAGGCCGTAGGTGAGCGCGTCGACCAGTGCGTGCCAGCTCGCCTCGACCACGTTCGGGTGCACGCCGACGGTGGTCCAGTCGCGGCCGGTACCGTCCGCGGTCTCCAGCAGCACCCGGGTCACCGCGCCGGTGCCGTGGCTGCCCTCCAGGATGCGCACCTTGTAGTCGGCCAGCTCGAAGTCGCGCAGCTCCGGGTAGTGCCGGGACAGGCCGACGCGCAGCGCCTCGTCGAGGGCGTTGATCGGGCCGTTCCCCTCGGCGGTCGCGATCACCCGCTCGCCGCGTACCCGGATCTTCACGGTGGCCTCGGAGACCACCGCGCCGTCCTCGCGGTGCTCGACCAGCACCCGGTAGGACTCCAGCGCGAACGGCCGGGGCGGCGCGGCGTCCGGCAGCTCCGAGCGGACCAGCAGCTCGAACGAGGCGTCGGCCGCCTCGAACGACCAGCCGCTCGCCTCCAGCTCCTTGACCCGGCTGGTGACCTTCGACAGCGCCTCCGGATGGCCGGCCAGGTCCAGGCCCAGCTCGCGGCTCTTGAGCTCGACGCTGGCCCGGCCGGCCATCTCGGTCACCAGGATCCGCATGTCGTTGCCCACCACCGACGGGTCCACGTGGTTGTAGAGCAACGGGTCGACCTTGATCGCGCTCGCGTGCAGCCCGGCCTTGTGGGCGAAGGCGGCGGCCCCGGCGTACGCCTGGTGGGTGTCGGGGGCGATGTTGGCGATCTCGGCGATGGCGTGCGCGACCCGCACCATCTGCTCCAGGCAGCCCTCGGGTAGGACGGGCAGCCCGAGCTTGAGCTGGAGGTTGGCGACGACCGCGAAGATGTCGGCGTTGCCGGGGCGCTCGCCGTACCCGTTGGCGGTGCCCTGGACGTGGCGGACCCCGGCCTCGACGGCGGCGACGGTGTTGGCCACCGCGCAGGCGGTGTCGTTCTGGGCGTGCATGCCGAACAGCTCCGGTGCGATGCCGGTGCGCGCGGTCAGGTCGGCGATCGCGGCGGTCACCATGGACGGCAGCATCCCGCCGTTGGTGTCGCAGAGCACGAACCGCTCGGCGCCGGCGGCGAGCGCCGTCTCGACCACCGCCGCGCCGTACGCCGGGTCGTGCCGGTAGCCGTCGAAGAAGTGCTCGCCGTCGACGAAGACCCGCCGGCCCTGCGCGACCAGGTGGGCGACGGTGTCGCGGATCATCGCCAGGTTCTCCGGGCCGGTGGTGCGCAGCGCCCGCTCGACGTGGCGGAGGTCGGCCTTCGCGACCAGGGCGACCGCCGGGGTCTCGGCGTCGAGCAGCCCGCGCACCTGCGGGTCGGCCGCCACCGGCACCCCGGCCCGGCGGGTGGCGCCGAAGGCGACCAGGACGGCATGCCGCAGGTCCAGCTCGGTCCGTGCCCGGCGGAAGAACTCGGTGTCCTTCGGCACCGCGCCCGGCCACCCGCCCTCGATGAAGCCCACCCCGAACTCGTCGAGGAGCCGCGCCACGGCCAGCTTGTCGACCACCGAGTAGCTGAGCCCCTCACGCTGGGCACCGTCGCGCAGCGTCGTGTCGTACACCTGGAACGTCATGGGAGTGCCTTCCTCACGGACCTCGGGCGGGGGAGCAACAAAAAGACCCCCCGCGGATGCGGGAGGTCTGCGCGCTCGGCGGAGGGGAAGCCGGCGCGCTAGCTGCCAATAATCAGGACGGTGCTGGTCACGGTCGCCACTCTGCCACCCCACCCCCGGTTTTGGGAGGCACAATCCACATTTCGGGACGGTGACCCAGGGTGGCGAATGCCTGATCAATCACCGTGACCCGGGCGGAACGCGCCGCTGGTGATCGACTTCACAAGTCACCCGGCCGCCACCAGGCGGAAACAACGCTGCGGAAGTATCTGGAACCGATCAAGTTACCGGCCCCGCGCCGTTGACAACCGCTGCCAAGGAGGACCCGTGCTCACTGTCGGTGACCGCTTCCCTGAGTACGAACTCACCGCCTGCGTCTCGCTGGACGCCGACAAGGCGTTCGAGACCATCAACCACAAGTCCCACGAGGGCAAGTGGCGGGTGGTCTTCTTCTGGCCGAAGGACTTCACCTTCATCTGCCCGACGGAGATCGCCGAGTTCGGCCGCCTCAACGGCGAGTTCGCCGACCGCGACGCCCAGGTGCTCGGCGTCTCGGTGGACAACGAGTTCGTCCACTACGCCTGGCGCAAGGACCACCCGGACCTGCGCGAGCTGCCCTTCCCGATGCTCAGCGACATCAAGCGCGAGCTGACCGCCGACTGCGGCGTGCTCGGCGAGGACGGCGTGGCGCAGCGGGCCACCTTCATCGTCGACCCGGACAACGAGATCCAGTTCGCCATGGTCACCGCCGGCTCGGTCGGCCGCAACGTCTCCGAGGTGCTGCGGGTGCTCGACGCCCTGCAGACCGACGAGCTGTGCCCGTGCAACTGGAACAAGGGCGGCGAGACCCTGGACGCCAACGCGCTGCTCGCCGGCGCCGGTGCCTGAGATGGGTCTGGACGCGGTCAAGGCGGCTCTGCCCGAGTACGCCAAGGACATCAAGCTCAACCTCGGCTCGACCGTCGGCACCTCGACCCTCAAGCCGGAGCAGGCCTGGGGCACCGCCCTGGCCTGCGCGGTCGCGGCGCGCAACCCGGTCGTGCTGAAGGAGATCGCCGAGGAGGCGACCGCCCACCTCACGCCGGAGGCGATCGAGGCCGCCAAGGGCGCCGCCACCATCATGGCGATGAACAACGTCTACTACCGCGCCAAGCACCTGATCGGCGACGACCAGTACGCCTCGATGCCGGCCCGGCTGCGGATGCAGATCATCGCCCGGCCGGGCGTGGACAAGGGCGACTTCGAGCTGTGGTGCCTCGCCGTCTCGGCGATCACCGGCTGCGGCGTCTGCCTGGAGTCGCACGAGAAGGCGCTGCGTGGTGCCGGGTTCACCCGGGAGCAGGTGCACGAGGGGCTGCGCATCGCCGCCGTCGTGCACGCCGCCGCGGTGGCTCTCGACGCGCAGGCCGCGCTGGCCTGAGCCGGTGGGTGTACCGATCTCCGCAACCGGGTAGGTAGGGATCCGACAGGCAAATCCCCCGAGAAAGTCGAGAAAGGGAGTGTTGACGCCATGGAGCGGCTCGACCCTCGAACGACCCACGGGACGCCGGATCCGCTGACCCAGGGTGGTCAGGGCGCCTTCGCGGGCGGCGCGCCCGCGGGGCGTTTCGATCCGTGGAGCTACCGGGACGACGCCAGGGTGACCGGTGTCGACCTGGCCGGCTACAAGGTGGAGGCGAGTGACGGCGGTATCGGCAAGGTGGACCGGGCCAGCCACGAGGTGAACTCCAGTTTCCTCGTGGTGGACACCGGTCCGTGGATCTTCGGCAAGAAGGTCATGCTGCCGGCCGGCACCGTCAACCACGTCGACCACGACGAGCGGAAGGTCTACGTCGACCGGAGCAAGGACCAGATCAAGGCCGCGCCCGAGTACGACGAGACGACCGACACGGACCCGGCGTACCGGGACAAGCTCGGCGGTTACTACGACGACACCTACTCGTCGATCCCGCCGGGCACGGCCCGGTAACGGAGGCACCTGCAACCAGCGGCCGGTGGGGCACATCGTGGCCCCGCCGGCCGTTACCGTGTCAGGGGTGGACGCCCCGGAGACTCCCTTCCCCACGCTGTTCAACTTCCGTGACGTCGGCGGCTACCGCAACCGGGACGGGCGGACCGTCCGGCACCGCCGGCTCTACCGCTCCGACTCGCTGCACCGGATCGACGAAACCGACCGGGCCGCGTTCACCGCGCTCGGCATCCGCACCGTCATCGACCTGCGTCGTCCCACCGAGGTGGCGCGGGACGGCCGGGTACCGGCCTACGACGGCCTCACCTACCGGCACATCCACCCGGAGCACGCGGACTGGGCGCAGCGCCGGTATGAGCCGGGGGCCAGCCTGGCCCGCTACCTCGCCGACCGGTACGCCGACCTCGCCCAGACCGGCACCGCCGGGCTGGCCGAGGCGGTCGGGCTGATCGCCGACAGCGCCACCGCACCGGTGGTCGTGCACTGCGTGGCCGGCAAGGACCGTACCGGTATCGTCTGCGCGCTCACCCTCTCGGTGCTCGGCGTGAGCGACGCCGACATCGCCGAGGACTACGCGCTGAGCAGCGAGGCGTCGGCCCGGTTCAGCGCCTGGCTGGCGGCCACCGCCCCGCACACCGAGGAACCGCCCCCGCCGTTCCTGGCCTCGCCGGCCGAGGCGATGGCGCTCTTCCTGACCGAACTGCGGCAGGGGCACGGCTCGGTGGAGGGCTACCTGCGCCACGCCGGAGTGACCGACGACCAGCTCGCCGCCCTTCGCGACCACCTGCTCGACTAGCCGGCGTCCCGCCCCGGCCGGCCCCGATTGACCGACCGCCGGCCGCGCCGCAGCACGGCGGCGGGCCGGCGGTCGGCACGAGTGGTCAGAGGACGCGCTGCACCCAGCCGTGCGGGTCCTCGGCCTCGCCGCGCTGGATCGACACCAGCTGCTCCCGCAGCGCCATGGTCGACCGGCCCGGCTCGCCCCCGCCGATGAGGAACTCCCCGTCGGGGAAGCGCACCCGGCCGATCGGGGTGATCACCGCGGCGGTGCCGCAGGCGAAGACCTCACGCAGCCGGCCGCTGGCGGCGTCCGCCTGCCAGTCGGCGAAGCTGACCGGTCGCTCCTCGACCCGGTGCCCGGCCGCGGCGGCCAGGGTGAGCACCGCGTCGCGGGTGATGCCGGGCAGGATCGTGCCGGTCAGCGGCGGGGTGACCAGGGTGTTGTCGTCGTAGACGAAGAAGACGTTCATGCCGCCCAGCTCGTCGACGAACCGGCGCTCCACCGCGTCGAGGAAGACCACCTGGTCGCAGCCGGCCCCGATCGCCTCGGCCTGGGCTGCCAGCGAGGCGGCGTAGTTGCCACCGCACTTCGCCGCACCGGTGCCACCGGGCGCCGCGCGGGTGTAGTCCGGGGAGACCCAGACGGTGACCGGCTTGACCCCGCCGGCGAAGTACGCCCCGGCCGGCGAGGCGATCACGCAGTAGAGGTACTCGTTGGCCGGGCGGACGCCGAGGAAGACCTCGCTGGCGAACATGAAGGGCCGCAGGTAGAGGCTGGCGTCCGGCCCGTCCGGGATCCACTCCCGGTCGATCTCGACCAGCCGGCGCAGCGACTCGACGAACGTCTCCGCCGGCAGCTCCGGCATGGCCAGCCGCTGGGCGGAGGCGATGAACCGGTTGGCGTTGGCCTCGGGCCGGAACATGGTGACCGCCCCGTCCGCCGTCCGGTACGCCTTGAGCCCCTCGAAGATCTCCTGTGCGTAGTGCAGCACGGCGCTGGCCGGGTCCATCGGGATCGGCGCGCGCGCCTCGACCCGGGCGTCGTACCAGCCCTTGCCCTCGGCGTAGCGGATGGTGACCATGTGGTCGGTGAAGACCCGGCCGAAGCCCGGGTTGGCCAGCAGGGCGGCCCGGTCGGCGGCGGATACCGGTGCGGAATTCGGACGGATCTCGAAATCGAGCTTGTCACCACCGCTCATCGCGCTGACCTCCCTGCGGGTCGACGGCGTGCGGGACCGCACACCGAATCACTGGTGCCAGAAACTTACCCCGAACGGTCGTTCAGCGGATAGCTCCGCCCCGGCGGATCGAACGCCCCGGATGGGGCGCCGCGGGGGCCTGCGGAGCAGCGACGACGGTGGGGCCGGAAAGGCCCGGCCCCGGGTGCGGCGGACCCGGGAGGCGGACCGGTCGAGCGTGCGGGCGGCCGGTCAGGCCACGGCGTGGGCGGCGAGCCGGTCGCCGACCTCCGCGGTGCGCAGCGGTACGCCCGGGGTGCGGTTGGCCAGCTCCACGGCGACCGCGGCGGTCACCCGCGCGGCGGCGTCGGCGTCGCCGAGCTGGTCGAGCAGGAGCGCGGCGGAGAGCACCGCGGCCACCGGGTCGGCGAGCCCCTTGCCGGCGATGTCCGGCGCCGAGCCGTGTACCGGCTCGAACATCGACGGGTACGTCCCGTCGGGGTTGATGCTGCCGCTGGCGGCGAGCCCGATCCCGCCGGTGACGGCGGCGGCGATGTCGGTGAGGATGTCGCCGAAGAGGTTGTCGGTGACCACCACGTCGTAGCGCTGGGGCTGGGTAACCAGGAACATCGCGGCGGCGTCGACGTGCTGGTACTCGGTGGTCACGTCCGGGTGCTCGGCGGCCACCGCCGCGAAGGCGCGCGCCCACAGTGAACCGGCGTGGGTCAGCACGTTGGTCTTGTGCACCAGGGTCACCTTGCGGCGCTCGCGCCGGGCGGCCCGGGCGAAGGCGTCCCGGACGACCCGCTCGACCCCGTGCCGGGTGTTCAGGCTCTCCTCGGTGGCCACCTCGGCCGGGGTGTCCCGGTGCAGCACGCCGCCGGCGCCCGCGTAGAGCCCCTCGGTGCCCTCCCGGACGACCACCAGGTCGACCTCGCCGGGCTTGACGTTGGCCAGCGGGCCCGGCACGCCGGGCCAGAGCCGCGACGGGCGCAGGTTGACGTACTGGTCGAAGGCGAAGCGGAGCTTGAGCAGCAGGCCGCGCTCCAGCACGCCCGGCGGGACCGAGGGGTCCCCGACGGCGCCGAGCAGGATGGCGTCGTGATCGGCCAGCTCGGTCAGCACCGCGTCGGGCAGCACCTCGCCGGTGCGGTGGTACCGCGCCGCGCCGAGGTCGTAGCGGATGGTCTCGATCCCGGGGTGCACGGCGTCGAGGACCTTGAGGGCCTGCGCGACCACCTCGGGTCCGATACCGTCCCCGGCCACCACCGCGATCCGTGCCACCTGGCGCTCCTCACCTCGTCGTTCTCGTGCACGGTACGTCGCCGTCCCGCCTCCCGGTACGCATCTTCCAACATTCGGGACATACGGATGCTCAGGAGGCTCCCAGGTGACATTCATGGTGCGGTCATGTCCGCTGCCTATGGTCGATGACGAACGGGTCACGGGGGCCCGTGACGGGATTCGCCGCGGTGCCGCGGTGCCGTCGGCGAAGGAGCGGTGTCATGCGGATCGACCAGCGGTACCGACCGGGCGGGACGAACGAGCAGCCCCGCACCCGGTGGGTGGATCAGGCGGCGTTCGGCCGGCGCCGGCCGGACCTGCGGCTCGGTACCACCAGCCACCGGGTCGACCGCACCGGCGAGGACGCCGTCGACCGGATCGCCGTCCGGCACACCGTAAGCACCAGCACCGCCGAGTACTCGCTCCTGCTCAACGCCCCCGAGCACGTCGGGCGCCGGCTCGTCGGGGACGCGCTGCGCGACGCCGTCGCCGAACTGCGCGCCGTCGACCTCACCTACGGCCCCGGCCGGCCGGACAGCCTGGTCTCCCGGCTGCGCCGCGGCGAGATCGCGCCCGAGTCGTACCCGCCGCTGGCGGACCTGGTGGACCGCTGCGCGGCGATGCGCGCCGCCACCGACGGCTGGTTCGACGCCTGGGCCGTACCCGGTGGTTTCGATCCGGGCGGCCTGCTCAACGGCTGGGCGGTGGAGCGGGCGGCGGCCCGGCTGCGCGCCGCCGGCATCCACGACTACGCTGTGCTCTCCGGCGCGGACCTCACCGTCCGGGGGCACGCCGCGCACGGCGGGCCCTGGCGGGTCGCGGTGCACCACCCGACCGACGGGCGTCGCCCGCCGCTGGTGCTGGAGATGACGGCCGGCGCGGTGGGCACCTCCGGCGTGACGGGCCGCCGGGACCACGTGGTCGACCCGCACACCGGCGAACCCGCCGACCAACTGGTCGCCGCCACCGTCGTCGGGCCCGACCTGGCGGTGGCGGACGCCTACGCCACCGCGCTGTACGCGGCCGGCCCGCCCGGGCTGGCCTGGTTCCGCAACGGCTCGGGATATCAGGCGCTCTTCGCCCACCGGCGTCGCTGAGCGCGGCGGGGGCACGTCGGCCGACCGGTGGAGGGCGTCCACTTCGGTGGCGCGGCCGGCGGGCCCGCGATCGGCCCCCACGGTCTCGGCAACGACCGTGGGGGCCGGTCAGCGACGAGTGCGCGTGGCTCGCGCAATCGAGGGGTGCGGACCGGTCGGCCGGAACGCCTGACCTCGTCACCCGAAGACGGGCCGAGCGCTCCACTCGGCCGGCGACCGCACCGGTACGCTAGCGAATCGACGCAACTCGACGCAAGAGTCTCCACAGCGGACCGTCTCGGACGGACCTCACGTCACCTCGGAGTCGCTCGTCGGCGGGTCCGCTGCATCAAGGTGAACGGCGGATGGCACGCTGTCCGCCGTGAGTTTCGATCTGAGCGTGTGGGCCCTGCCTGCCGGGGCCACACCGGAGGACGTCCGGGCGGCGGTGCGGCGGTGCCGCGAGGGACGCCACGATGACCTGCACCCCGACCCGCGGGTCGTCGCCTTCTACCGGGCCATCACCGCCAGCTACCCGGACCGGCGGGTCGTACCGGGTACGCCGTGGGAGGTGGTACCGCTGCACGCGGCCAACGACCACGTCGAGCTGAACCTCGTGCCGACCTGCGCGGACCAGGTGCTGCTCGACATCGAGCGGCTGGCCGGCCAGCACGACCTGATGCTCTTCGACGCCCAGGACGGCTCGGTCTATCCGCCGCCGTCCCGCGTCGCGGGCTGACCCGCCGTACGGCGAGGGGCCCGGCCGAGACGGCCGGGCCCCCCTGCGTCGTGCCTACCGGTACTACTCGTCGCGCAGGTCGGCGGCGCTGGCCGAGGTCGCGCCGATCGAGTCGGCCGCCGAGGTGAGCAGGTCCGCCCCGAGCGCCTGGTCGACGGTGAGGGTCATCAGCGTCTCGCCGCCGGCCTCCCGACGGGCCACCTGCATGGCGGCGATGTTGACGCCGGCCTCGCCGAGCAGGGTGCCGACGGTGCCGACCACGCCGGGCCGGTCGACGTAGCGCAGGAAGAGCAGGATGCCCTCCGCGCCGATCTCCACGTCGAAACCGTCCACCTCGGTCAGCTTGATGACGTCACGGGTGCCGGTGTTGGTGACGGTGCCGGAGACGCTGACCGTACGGCCGTCGGGCAGCGCGCCGCGGACGGTGACCAGGTTGGGGTGGTCGATCGTCTCGGCCTGCGTCGCGAGGGTCACCTCGACACCGCGCTCGGCGGCCAGGTGCGGCGCGTTGACGTAGGTGACCTGCTCCTCCACCACCGAGCTGAACAGCCCCTTGGTGGCGGCGAGCTTGAGGACCGACACGTCGTGGCTGACGATCTCGCCGCGCACCTCGACGGTGACGTTGGCGGCCACCCCGCCGGCGACGGCGGTGAAGGCCCGGCCCAGCTTCTCGGCCAGCGGCAGCAGCGGGCGGACGTCCTCGGCGACCACGCCGCCGGCCTGCACGTTGACCGCGTCCGGCACGAACTCGCCCTGCAACGCCAGCTTGACGCTCTTCGCCACGGCCAGCCCGGCCTTGTCCTGCGCCTCGTGGGTGGAGGCGCCCAGGTGCGGGGTGGCCACCACGTTGTCGAAGGCGAACAGCGGCGAGGAGGTGCAGGGCTCCTTGGCGTACACGTCGACGCCGGCGCCGGCGACCCGGCCCTCGGCGATCGCGTCGGCCAGGGCCTGCTCGTCGACCAGTCCGCCGCGGGCGGCGTTGACGATCCGGACGCCGGGCTTGACGACCGCCAGCTCCTTCTCACCGATCAGGCCCACGGTCTCCGGGGTCTTCGGCAGGTGGATGGAGATGAAGTCGCTCTCCCGCAGCAGCTCCTCCAGGCCGACCAGGCGGACGCCGAGCTGGGCGGCCCGGGCCGGCTGGATGTAGGGGTCGTACGCGATGAGCCGGGTGCCGAAGGCGGCGATGCGCTGGGCGAAGAGCACGCCGATGCGGCCCAGGCCGACCACGCCGACGGTCTTGCCCTGCAGCTCGACGCCGGTGTACTTCGACCGCTTCCACTCCCCCGCCTTGAGCGCGGCGCTGGCCGCGGCGGTGTTGCGCGCGACGGCGAGCAGCAGCGCGACGGCCTGCTCGGCGGCGGAGACGATGTTGGAGGTGGGAGCGTTGACGACCATGACGCCCCGCGCGGTGGCGGCCGGCACCTCGACGTTGTCCAGCCCGACGCCGGCCCGGGCGACCACCTTGAGCCGCGGCGCGGCCGCGATCGCCTCGGCGTCGATCTGGGTGGCGCTGCGCACGATCACCGCGTCGGCCTCGGAGAGCGCGGAGAGCAGGGCCGGGCGATCGGTGCCGTCGACGTGGCGTACGTCGAAGTCGTGGGCGAGCACCTCGATGGCGGCGGGGGCGAGTTCTTCGGCGATCAGTACGACAGGATTCATCGGTCCTCGTAGACGTCGTATGCGGTCGGCCCGGGGCGTCGGGACGCCGCGCTGCGCCCTGCGCTGATCCGTGCCATGGCCGGGTAGGTGCCGGCTACGCACCTACCAGGGATCGTAGGTGGCCCGATGCCCGACGTGTCCCGGACGGCGGGGTGAGGGCCCTCACACAGGGTCGTCGCACGCTCGTCATCCCGCGTTCACCCGGCGCACCCGGTGGCGCGGCCCGGGCACAACGGAGCGCAGCACCTTCCCGGGGAGGGAACCGGCCGTGTCCCCCACCGTCCGCATCGCCCTGCTGCGCCGGCTGGCCAGGCGGGCGCCGCTCCGGTTCGGCCCGCCGCCGGCCGAGGCGTTGGTCACCCGGTCCCAGCACGTGGGCAGCCGGCCGAGCGCCACCGCCCGGCGCGTGCGCTCCGGCCCACCTGCGCCGGGTGGGTCCACGGACCGGCCCTCCGTTTGAGCCCGCACGCAGCGTGACGGACACCGACGCGGGACATACGGTGAGCGACATGCCTCGGCGGCATGAAAATGACTGTGCGGCATACGGCTCGACGGGGCACCGGAGTGTCCGCGGCGACACGCCGGCTCGACGGCGACGCGGTTCCTTCCCTCGGCGCGAGGTCGCGAACCATCGCGGCCCGCGACCCGACGCCGGGGAGAGCGTCGGGTCGCGGGCCGCGTCGCGGCGGCCCCGCCGGGGCGGGGCCGCGGGTCAGGCGGTCTCGGTGATGGGCCGGTCGACCCAGCTCATCATCGCGCGCAGCTTCTGGCCGGTCTCCTCGATCGGGTGGGCCGCGCCCTCGGCCCGCCACTTGGCGAAGTTCGGCCGACCGGCCTCGTCCTCGGCCACCCACTCGCGGGCGAACTCGCCGGACTGGATCTCACCGAGGATCTTGCGCATCTCCTCCTTGACCCGGGAGTCGATGACCCGGGGGCCACGGGAGAGGTCGCCGTACTCGGCGGTGTCGGAGACGCTGTAGCGCATCCGGGCGATGCCGCCCTCGTACATCAGGTCGACGATCAGCTTCAGCTCGTGCAGGCACTCGAAGTAGGCCACCTCGGGGGCGTAGCCGGCCTCGGTGAGCACCTCGAACCCGGTCTGCACCAGCGCCGCCGCGCCGCCGCAGAGCACCGCCTGCTCGCCGAAGAGGTCGGTCTCGGTCTCCTCGGTGAAGGTGGTCCGGATCGCGCCGGCCCGGGTGCCGCCGATGCCCTTGGCGTACGACAGGGCGAGCTGGAACGCGGTGCCGCTGGCGTCCTGCTCGACGGCGACCAGGCAGGGCACGCCCTTGCCGTCGACGTACTGGCGGCGGACCAGGTGACCGGGGCCCTTCGGGGCGACCATCGCCACGTCCACGTCGGCCGGCGGCTTGATCAGGTCGTACCGGATGTTGAAGCCGTGGCCGAAGAAGAGCGCCTTGCCGGGGGCGAGGTTGGGGGCGATCGCCTCGGCGTACAGGCCGCGCTGCGCGGTGTCCGGCGCCAGGATCATGATGACGTCGGCCTCGGCGGCCGCCTCGGCCGGCGTGAGCACCCGCAGGCCCTGCTCCTCGGCCTTCGGCCGGCTCTTCGAACCCGCCGGCAGGCCGATCACCACGTCGACGCCGGAGTCCCGCAGCGACAGCGCGTGGGCGTGACCCTGGCTGCCGTACCCGATCACCGCGACCTTACGACCCTGGATCAGGCCCAGGTCGGCGTCGTCGTCGTAGTACACCTCAACGCTCATTGACTTCCCTTTCGTACGGCGGTCCGAGCGGCCCGTCGTGGACATGTGCGGTGGTTCGGGCGGCGCGGAGCGCCGGCGAGGTCAGATCAGGCGGCGCGCAGCGCGGGCCCGGCGGTGATGGAGCGCGAGCCGCGCCCGATCGCCACCGTGCCGGACTGGACCATCTCCTTGATGCCGAACGGTTCGAGGTCGCGCAGCAGCGCGTCCAGCTTGTCGGGGGTGCCGGTGGCCTCGATGGTCAGCGTGTCCGGCGCGACGTCGACCACCCGGGCCCGGAACAGGTTGACCGTCTCCAGCACCTGCGCCCGGGCGTTGCGGTCCGCGCGGACCTTGACCAGCAGCAGTTCCCGGGCCACCGAGACCTGCGGGTCCAGCTCCACGATCTTCAGTACGTTGACCAGCTTGTTGAGCTGCTTGGTCACCTGCTCCAACGGGGACGACTCGGCGTTGACCACGATGGTGATCCGGGAGACGTCCGGGTTCTCGGTCTCGCCCACGGCGAGGCTGTCGATGTTGAACCCGCGCCGGGAGAACAGGCCGGAGACCCGGGCCAGGACACCCGGCTTGTTCTCCACCAGGACCGAAAGGGTGTGCAGAGTCATCGTGTCTCCTTCGTCATGCCCTCATGGCCCTCGCTGCGCTCGGTGCATTCGGTCATGACCTAGATCTCGTCCTCGTCGAAGGCCGGGCGGACGCCACGGGCGAACATGATCTCGTCGTTGCTGGTGCCGGCGGCCACCATCGGCCAGACCATCGCGTCCTTGCCGACCACGAAGTCGATCACGACGGGCGCGTCGGTGATCGCCATCGCCGCCTCGATCGTCTTGTCGACGTCCTCGGGGGTCTCGCAACGCAGGCCGACGCAGCCGAGCGCCTCGGCGAGCTTGACGAAGTCCGGGATGCGGTGCTTGTGGGTGCCCAGCTCGGTGTTGGAGTACCGCTCACCGTAGAAGAGGGTCTGCCACTGCCGGACCATGCCGAGGTTGCCATTGTTGATCACGGCGACCTTGATCGGGATGCCCTCCAGCGCGCAGGTGGCCAGCTCCTGGTTGGTCATCTGGAAGCAGCCGTCGCCGTCCACCGCCCAGACCACCGTGTCCGGCCGACCGACCTTGGCGCCCATCGCCGCCGGCACGGCGTACCCCATGGTGCCGAGGCCGCCGGAGTTGAGCCAGGTGCCCGGCTTCTCGTACGAGATGAACTGGCTGGCCCACATCTGGTGCTGGCCCACGCCGGCCACGTAGACCGCGTCCGGGCCGGCGATCTCGCCCAGCCGCTTGATCACGTACTGCGGGGCGAGGGTGCCGTCGGCCGGCTCCTCGTACCCCAGCGGGTAACGCTGGCGCAGGTCGTCCAGCTGGGTCCACCAGTCGGCCAGGTCGGACCGGTGGCCGGCCTTGCGCTCGGCGGTGACCGCGGCGATCAGCTCGTCGATGACGTGCTTGGCGTCACCGACGATCGGCACGTCCGCGTGCCGGTTCTTGCCGATCTCGGCCGGGTCGATGTCGGCGTGCACCACCGTGGCGTCCGGGGCGAACGAGTCCAGCTGGCCGGTGACCCGGTCGTCGAACCGGGCCCCCAGCGCCACGATCAGGTCAGACTTCTGCAGGCCGTACACCGCGGCGACGGTGCCGTGCATGCCGGGCATGCCCAGGTGCTGGCGGTGCGAGTCGGGGAACGCGCCCAGCGCCATCAGCGTGGTGACCACCGGGATGCCGGTCAGCTCGGCCAGCTTGCGCAGGCCCTCGGTGGCGCCGGCCTTGAGCACGCCGCCGCCGACGTAGAGCACCGGGCGGCGGGCCATGGCCATCAGCCGGGCCGCCTCGCGGATCTGCTTGCCGTGCGGGTGCAGGGTCGGCCGGTAGCCGGGCAGGTCCAGGGTGGGCGGCCAGGCGAAGGTGGTCGGTGCCTGGAGGACGTCCTTGGGGATGTCGACCAGCACCGGCCCGGGCCGCCCGGTGGAGGCCAGGTGGAAGGCCTCGGCCAGCACCTGCGGGATCTCCTCCGGGGTCTGGACCAGGAAGTTGTGCTTGGTGATCGGCAGCGTGATGCCCTGGATGTCCGCCTCCTGGAAGGCGTCCGTGCCGATCGAGGGCCGCGCGACCTGACCGGTGATCGCGACCATCGGCACCGAGTCCATGTACGCGTCGGCGATCGGGGTGACCAGGTTGGTCGCGCCCGGGCCGGAGGTGGCGATGCAGACGCCGACCCGGCCGGTGGCCTGCGCGTACCCGGTGGCGGCGTGTCCGGCGCCCTGCTCGTGGCGGACCAGGATGTGCCGCACGGTCGAGTCGTAGAGCGGGTCGTACGCGGGCAGGATCGCCCCGCCGGGGATGCCGAAGACGACGTCGACGCCGAGCGCCTCGAGGGACCGCACGAGCGAGGCGGCCCCGGAGACCTGGGCCGGGGCGGGCTGCCGTACGGCCGGGGTGGCCGCGGCGGCCCCGCGCGGCGCGCGGCTGTGGTCGGCGTCGCCGGCCGGCTCGGTGGCCGTGCGCGCCCGCCGGGCGGAGTGGGCGAGTGTCTCTGGCGTGGGTCTCGTCATGGCGGTTCAGGCCTTCGGCTGGAGGGTGGAGGCTCTTTCGACACGTGCGACGCGGGCGGGGCCCGCCCGGTGGAGTCCGACGGCAATAAAAACGGCCCTCGTGCAGATGCACGGGGCCAGCGCACTCTCGGTGAGGGAGAGTGCGCTCAGGTAAGTACTCGCTGCGACGGGATCGACGACATGTGGACCAGCCTGACGCATCTCACGCGATGAGTCAACTGATCCCACATGTTGGTTCACGAACGGGGGACACCGTCTCCCGTCACGGGCTGGCGACCGGTCCGACCTGCGCGGATCCCGTCCCACCGACGCGCGGCGCCGGCACCGGCCGGCGAGCGGCGAACGGCGTGGCCGGCAGCGGCCCCGGGCGGGCGCCGGGCGAGGTGGCGGCGTCCAGCATCGCCTCCAGGTGCTCGGCCGGCACGCCCCAGCCGAAGAGCGCGCCCTGGCCGAACCGGCAGCCGGCGGCGACCACCGCCGCCAGCTCCGTCGGCGTGGTGACGCCCTCGGCGATCACCTCCAGCCCGAGCTGGTGCCCGAGGCGCATGACGATGTCGACCATCGGGGCGAAGGCCGGCCCGTCGGTGTCCACCGGGCGGACCGGCTCGTGCTCGGCGACCAGGCTGTGGTCGATCTTGAGGATGTCGATCGGCAGCCGGCGCAACTGGCCGAGGGACGAGTAACCCGCGCCGAAGTCGTCCAGCGCGATCCGCACGCCGGTGCGCCGCAGCGCGGTCAGCCGCCGGATCAGCTCGTCGAGGTCGGTGGCGACGGCGTGCTCGGTGACCTCCAGCACCAGCCGCTGCGGCGGCACGTGGTGGGCGCGCAGCGCCTCGGCCACCTGGACGACGTACTCCGGGGCGTGCAGCTCCCGCGGGGAGACGTTGACCGAGACCCAGACGTCGTGGCCGTCGGCCAGCCAGCGGGAGAGCTGCCAGCAGGCCTGGTGCAGCACCCAGGCGCCCAGCTTGGCGATCATCCCGCACTCCTCGGCGAGCGGGATGAACTCGTCGGGGCGGACGTTGCCCAGCTCCGGGTGGTGCCAGCGCAGCAGCGCCTCGGCGCCGACCGGGCGGACCGAGGGCAGCGAGGCGACCGGCTGGAAGACCAGCCGCAGCTCGTCGCGCTCGATCGCGCCGCGCATCTCGTGCTCCAGCCGGGTCCGCCGCAGCAGGAGCTGGTCGTGCGTGCCGTCGTAGCGCTCGATGCGGTTCTTGCCACGCTGCTTGGCGTACCGCAGGGCCAGGTCGGCGTGGCGCAGCAGGGCCACCGAGTCGGCCTCGCCGCACTGCCCGGCCAGCCCGATGCTCACCGAGAGGAAGACCGGCCCGTTCGGCTGCTCGTACGCCCGGCCGAGCACCCCGAGCAGCCGGTCGGCGACCACGTCGGCGTCGGCCGGCCGGCCGCGCATCAGCACGGCGAACTCGTCGCCGCCGAGCCGGGCGGCCAGGTCGCCGGGGCGCAGGTTGCCCCGCAGCCGCCGGCCCACCTCGGCCAGCACCATGTCGCCCACGTCGTGGCCGCGCATGTCGTTGACGTTCTTGAAGCCGTCCAGGTCGAGCCCGAGCAGCACGCACCCGACGCCCTCGTCGGCGCAGCGCTGCAGCTCCCGCAGCAGGCCCCGCCGGTTGGCCAGCCCGGTCAGCGGGTCGGTGTGGGCCAGCTCGCGGAAGTGCTTCTCGCGCTCGGCCAGCCGGCCGGCGTACCCGCGCATGTCGTTGAGGGTGAGGTACTGCCGGGCCACCAGCGCGAACCCCTCGACGCTGCCGGCGACGATGCCGAGCGCGTCGAAGCGCCCACC
Organism: Micromonospora sp. U56; assembly: GCF_018070095.1. Taxonomy (NCBI): domain Bacteria; kingdom Bacillati; phylum Actinomycetota; class Actinomycetes; order Micromonosporales; family Micromonosporaceae; genus Micromonospora; species Micromonospora sp. U56. Next base: position 5,059 of record NZ_JAGPYL010000083.1, on the reverse strand, counting down.
CTGGGCCAGGTGGTACATCGCCGAGGCCGCCATCGCGAACATCGGGACGAAGGCGTACGCGCCGTCCCGGCGGATCAGGTCGACGTCGACCTGCCCCGGCACCTCCACCCGGTGCACCGCCAGCGCGACCGCCAGCAGGCCCACGGCGAGCAGCGCGGCGCTGGTCAGGGTCATCCCCGGGCCGCCCTGGCAGACCCCGCCGGCCACGCCCAGCCCGCCGGCGGCGACGCCGGTGATGCCGACGCCGAGCAGCCCGAACCGGCCCCGGGGCGGAGCGGCACGCAGCAGCACGGTCAGGGTCACCCCGACGGTCAGCGCGGCGTTGACCGTGGCCAGCAGGATCGCCGGGCAGGCCACCGGGGTGGCCGACCCGAGCAGCCGGGTCGGCGCGGAGAAGAGCACCCAGCCGACGAACCAGAGGGCCGTCGCGACGATCAGCGCGTCCAGCAGCAGCCGCGCGGTCGCCGGCCGGGACACCACGGCCCCCGGCAGGCGGAGCAGCCCGGCGGCGGCGGCCAGGCCGCTCAGCGTCACCGCGACGGAGATCAGGACGGGCCACCCGGTGAGTCGCGCCGGGTGCGGCGCGTGGTGCGGGTCACCGAGCACCAGGCCCATTCCGACCAGCAGGCCGACCACGGCGAACCCGCCGGCGGCGGCCAGCAGCGCGTACGGCCGGCGGTCCGGGCCGCTGCGACGCCGGACCGACCCGACGAGCAGCAGGGTGGCGGTCACGGCGACCAGGGCGCTGGGGAGCGCGACGGCGACCATGCCCGGGGGGAAACGCACGTCCTCAACTGTGCCGGATCCGTGCCCCGCGCGGGGCACCGGGTGTGCATCTGTTGGGACACGCTCGGACCGCCGGGGCCCACCGCCGGGACGGTGCAAGACTGGTATCCATGCCTGAGCTGCGGTCGAGGACCTCCACCCACGGTCGGACGATGGCCGGCGCCCGGGCCCTCTGGCGGGCCACCGGGATGACCGACGACGACTTCGGCAAGCCGATCGTCGCCATCGCCAACAGCTTCACCCAGTTCGTCCCGGGTCACGTACACCTGAAGGACCTCGGCGGCCTGGTCGCCGACGCGGTGGCCGAGGCCGGCGGGGTGGGTCGCGAGTTCAACACCATCGCCGTCGACGACGGCATCGCCATGGGCCACGGCGGCATGCTCTACTCGCTGCCCAGTCGGGAGCTGATCGCCGACGCGGTCGAGTACATGGTCAACGCGCACTGCGCGGACGCCCTGGTCTGCATCTCCAACTGCGACAAGATCACCCCGGGGATGCTGCTGGCCGCGCTGCGGCTGAACATCCCGACCGTCTTCGTCTCCGGCGGGCCGATGGAGGCCGGCAAGACGGTGGCGATCGAGGGGATCGTGCACTCCAAGATCGACCTGATCGACGCCATGATCGCCTCGTCCAACGAGGCGGTCACCGACGACCAGCTCGGCGAGATCGAGCGCTCCGCCTGCCCGACCTGCGGCTCCTGCTCCGGCATGTTCACCGCCAACTCGATGAACTGCCTCACCGAGGCGATCGGCCTGGCGCTGCCCGGCAACGGCTCGACGCTGGCCACCCACGCCGCGCGCCGGTCGCTCTTCGTCGAGGCCGGCCGCACCGCGGTGGAGATCGCCAAGCGGTGGTACGACGGCGACGACGCCTCGGTGCTGCCCCGCGCCGTCGCCAGCCGGGCCGCCTTCGAGAACGCGGTCGCCCTGGACGTGGCGATGGGCGGGTCGACCAACACGATCCTGCACCTGCTCGCCGCCGCCCGCGAGGCCGAGCTGGACTTCCAGGTGGCCGACATCGACGCGATCTCCCGCCGGGTGCCCTGCCTGGCCAAGGTCGCTCCGAACTCACCGCAGTACCACATGGAGGACGTGCACCGGGCCGGCGGCATCCCCGCCATCCTCGGCGAGCTGGACCGGGCCGGCCTGCTCCACCGGGACGTGCACGCCGTGCACTCCCCCTCGCTGGAGCGCTGGCTGGCCGACTGGGACGTGCGGGGCGGCTCGCCGACACCGGAGGCGGTCGAGCTGTTCCACGCCGCCCCGGGCGGGGTGCGCACCACCGAGCCGTTCTCCACCAGCAACCGCTGGTCGTCCCTGGACACCGACGCGGCCGGCGGCTGCGTCCGGGACCGGGAGCACGCGTACTCGGCCGACGGCGGGCTGGCCATCCTGTACGGCAACCTCGCCCCGGACGGCTGCGTGGTGAAGACCGCCGGGGTGCCCGAGGAGTGCCTGACCTTCCGCGGTCCGGCGAAGGTCTACGAGTCGCAGGACGACGCGGTCTCGGCGATCCTGGCCAAGCAGGTCGTCGCCGGGGACGTCGTGGTGATCCGCTACGAGGGCCCGAAGGGCGGCCCCGGCATGCAGGAGATGCTCTACCCCACCTCGTTCCTCAAGGGCCGGGGGCTCGGCCGGGCCTGCGCGCTGCTGACCGACGGCCGCTTCTCCGGCGGCACCTCCGGGCTCTCCATCGGGCACGTCTCCCCCGAGGCGGCCTCGGGCGGCCTGATCGCGCTGGTCGCCGAGGGCGACGAGATCGTCATCGACATCCCCGGCCGGTCCATCGAGCTCAACGTGCCCGACGACGTGCTCCAGGCGCGCCGGGTGGCCGAGGAGAAGCGGGAGCGGCCGTACACCCCGGTCGACCGGCAGCGGCCGGTGTCGGCGGCGCTGCGCGCGTACGCCTCGATGGCGACGTCGGCCAGCGACGGCGCGTACCGGCGGGTGCCCGAGTAGCTCTTGGCGTCGGCTGTCCTCGGAGCGAAGGTCGTACCGAGCCGCCGCTACCCGCTCACTGCGTGGCCCCGGCCGTCACGCCGAGGGCGATGGGGCGGGCGTGGCGAATGGCGGCCGGGGTGTCCGGGAAGACCAGGCCCTCCCGGCGCAGCTGGTCCGCGACGCCGAGGGTGGCCAGCACCTGGTCGTGGCCGGGGGTGATGCCGGAGAGCAACACGGTGATTCCCCGCCCCCGCAACCGGGTGATCGCGTCGCCGAGGACCTGCGCGCCGGTGGCGTCGATGGTCGACACCCGGGACATCCGCAGGATCACGACCCGGACGTCCGCGACGTCGGAGAGTTCCAGCAGGAAGGTGTGGGCGGCGGCGAAGAAGAGCGGCCCGTCCAGCCGGTACGCGACGATGTGCTCGGCCAGCAGGGCGTGTTCCTCGGCGCTGTGGTCCCCGGCGTCGAGCGGGACCTGCTCCAGCCGCGCGCTGCGGGCCACTGCGCGCAGCGCGACGACAACCGCGACGGCGACGCCGACCGCGACGGCGGTGACCAGGTCCCAGATGACCGTGACGGCGAAGGTGAGCACGAGCACCAGCGCGTCGCCCCGGGTGGCCCGCGCGAGCGCCCAGAGCGAACCCGCCTCGACCATCCGGACGGTCGTGGCGAGCAGGACGCCGGCCAGGGCGGCGAGGGGGATCCGGCCGACCAGGGGCGCGGCGGCCAGCACGATCACCGCGAGCGCGACGGCATGGGTCAGTGCCGCCAGTTTCGAGGACGCCCCGGCGCGGACGTTGACCGCCGTCCGGGCGATCGCGGCGGTCGCGGGAATGCCACCGAAGAGCGGGGAGGCGAGGTTGGCCAGGCCCTGGCCGAAGAGTTCCCGGTCCGGGTCGTGCCGCTCGCTGACGGTCATCCCATCGGCCACGGTGGCCGACAGCAGGCTCTCCAGCGCGGCGAGCGCGGCCACCGCGAGCGCTGAGGGCAGCAGCACACTGGCCGCGCCGAGGTCGAGGAAGTCCAGCGACGGCGCCGGCAGGCCCTGCGGCAGGGCGCCGATCCGAACCAGCTCGACCGGGGTGGTCTCGGCCAGCACCGTCGCGGCGGCCACCCCGAGCAGCGAGAACGGCAGCCCGGGCCGCCACCGGGCGCCGAGCAGCATCAGCGCCGCGACACCCAGGGCCACCGCAACGGCCGCCGGCCGAGGGTGTACGACGAACCGGACGACCGCGTCGGCAGCCACCGCCCAGACCCGGTCGCCCTCGGCGTCGGTCACGCCGAGCGCGGCCGGCACCTGTTGCAGGGCGATGACCACCGCGATGCCGGCGGTGAAGCCCTCGATCACGGGGGCGGGCAGGTAGCGGACGTACCGGCCGAGGCGGGCGAGGGCCAGGGCGACCAGGATCAGTCCCGCCATCGCGCCGACCATCAGCACCCCGGTCGGGCCGAACTGCTGCACCACCGGCACCAGCACCACCGTCATCGCGCCGGTCGGGCCGGACACCTGGAGGTTCGAGCCGCCGAAGATGGCGGCCACCGCGCCGGCCACCACGGCGGTGACCAGCCCGGCCTGCGCGCCCAGCCCGGAGGTGACCCCGAAGGCCAGGGCCAGGGGCAGCGCGACCACCGCCACGGTCAGCCCGGCGAGCAGGTCCCGGCGCGGCGAGCGGCGGACGGCGGCCCAGTCGGCGCGGCCGGGAAGCAGCCCGAGCACCCGCCGTTTCACCAGGCCGGGAACGCCCTGCCGCCGGTTTGAGCCTGGTACCCGCGCTGAGCCCCGCGGTCCGCGGACGCTCTCCTCCGGGCGGGCGGACGGTTGTGGTTGGTGGCCCGCCGCCCTGCTCACCGGTCCCGCCCGTCGGCGCGCAGCTCGTCGAGGAGCGCGTCGCGGTCGGTGAGGACCGCCCCGAGAATGCGCCGCCCGGCGGCCAGCAGGTCGGCCACGTCGGGAGTGCTGAGCGCGTACATCACCAGGGGGCCGTCCCGGTAGGAGGTGGCCAGGCCGGCGCGGCGTAGCACGGCGAGCTGCTGGGAGAGGTTGGACGCCTCGACGTCGATGGTCGCCAGCAGGTCACGGACGGGCTTGGGGCCGTCCTGGAGCAGTTCGAGGACCCGGATCCGCACCGGGTGCCCCAGGGTGCGGAACAACTCCGCCTTCGCCTGATACAGCGGCACCGACACGCCCGTCGTCTCCCCCATCCCGTGGTTGACCATCATCGCCTTGAACACTTTAGCACTTGAAGAGTTCTTCAAGCGGGGGTCGGTCCGGGCCACTCCGGGGGGACGGGAGTGCGCCACGCCCACGGCCGGGTGGCGGTGGGCAGGCG
>NZ_JAGPYL010000082.1:0-30259 GCF_018070095.1 Micromonospora sp. U56 | reverse complement strand
GATCGTCCGACCCGAAGCCCACAAATGCTCCAACACCTGCCGATGCCCGAACGTCAACACACCCGGCCTCGCCACCAGCACCCCCAGCCCAACCAAGATCAGTTGCACTGAAGCCTAGAAACCACCCGGCGTGTCGGGACAACAACTTCATGATCAACGCGGGATTCGAGGGACACGGAAGGGGGACCAGGTGCCGATTCGGTGTTCGGAACGGGGTTTGGTACTCTTCTCGGGTCGCTGAGCCCCCGTAGCTCAGGGGATAGAGCACCGCCCTCCGGAGGCGGGGGCGCAGGTTCGAATCCTGCCGGGGGCACATCATTGACATACGCGAATGGCCCCGGCTGCCCAGCCGGGGCCATTCGCGTTTCCGACAGAATCTCGTCCGGTCTCCCCGAACGGGATCAGGAAAATCCGCATCACACAGGCAGAACCCGAAACCTTGCCCGGACGGAAGGAATGCCCCTGATGCGGACCCTGCGCCTGATGACTGCCGCTCTCAGCCTCTCGATCCTGACCGGCTGTACGACCGAACCGGAGAATGTCGACGGAGAGGCGGGACCGGCGGGCGCCCCGTCGGCGACCGCCACCGCCGGCGCGAGCGCCGCCGCCTCCTCGACCACCCCGTCGGCGATCGCCAGTGCCGCCGTCTCCCCGAGCGCCGCAACCTCGACCACCCCGTCGGCCGCCCCGTCGATTTCCGGTAGGACCAGCGAGATCCGCAAGACGGACTGGGCCAACGTGACGCTGGCGAATCTGGACTACCTGGGCCTCGGTGACGTGCGGTTCCGCAATGGCAGGGGGTCCTCCGGTGCCAACAACTGCACGATGCTGCCCGGCGGCGCACGACCCGCGTACGCGGAGTTTCTCACCGAGGAGCCGGCGAACAGCCCGGTCACCGAGGATGCGCTCATCCTCATCGAGTGCGGCAGCGACGGCATGGATCAGGCGCTCATCCCGGTCAAGCTCGGCTTCGACCAGAAGACCCGCGAGACGATCGGGTTCATCCAGGCCGACCCGTCCAGCGGGCCGGACAGCCGGATGACCTTCACCTCGTACACCATCGCGAGGGGTGTGATCGTCACCACCGTCCGGAAGGCCGACGGCGCCCAGGAGACGCGGCGCTACCGGTTCGCCGGCGGCACGAGCTGGGAACGCGCCTAGACCGCCGGCGCCAACGAGTCGCTCGTCCACACACCGCGCAGGATCTCGTCGGTGCGGTCGACCCCGTCGACCTGCCGGATCTGGACGTAGACGCCGTAGTCGCCGGTCGACGGCGTCATCAGCGCCTCGGTGAAAGAGATCATGGTGCCGCCGCAACGCGTCCAGTGTTGCACGGCGGTCGTCCTGGCGCCTGTGCTGTACCGCCGGTCGGGTTCCCGAACACACGTCGAGTGGTCGGGCAGCGCCGGAGTGCGACCGCGCAACGCCCTGCTCGCACCGACGAACACCCCCGGGATGGCCTTCGTCGGGTCGGACCACACGGCGAGGTCCGCGCCGACGACCAGACCAGGGGCGCGACCGGCCGGCAGGCGGATGGACTGCGGGTTCCAGCCGGAGCCCCGCACCTGTCCGGCCCATGCCGCCGGCACCGCGACGGAGAGGCTGCCGGAGGCATCGGCCACCCGCGTCCATCGGGATTTCAGCAGCAGCCCGTCGGCCCATGCCGTACCGACGAGCACGGCCACGACAATCAGGACGGACGCGGCCGCCAGCCGCCGGACGGGCCAGGACCGTCGGACGGGCCGGCCCGCCGCCACGGCGTCCAACGCGTCGGCGAACGCGGCCGCCGACGGCCACCGTCGTGCCGGATCGGGATTCAGCGCCCGCAGCACCACGCCGTCCACGTACGACGGTATGTCCGGTCGAACCTTCGACGGGCGCACCACGGGAATCGCGGCGGCTGCCGCGACGGCCTGGACCGACCCGGGAAGGCTGGGAGGTCGACCGGTGAGCATGTGGTAGGTCAACGCTCCCAAAGCGTAGACATCGGCGCGTGCGTCGACGCCGCCACCGAGGCGGGCCTGTTCGGGTGCCATGTAGCCGGGTGAACCGGCGATGATGGTGAAGCCGGAGCCGTGTGCGAGGGCCTTCGCCAGGCCCAGATCGCCGACGAGCGCCCGTTCGCCGGCGCCCGGTCCGGTGAAGAGCACATTGGACGGTTTCAAGTCCCGATGAATGATGCCGAGGTCGTGCAGGACGGCCACGCCCCGGGCGAGGTCCGCCGCGGTACCCAACGCGTCCCGCACCGGCATCGGTCCGGTCTCGAGCCGCTCCGCGAGGGTGCCCCCCGACGCGTGGGTCATCACCAGATAGGGCCGCCCATCGGCCAACTCGCCCACGTCGAGAACGCGGACCAGTCGATCCGACTCGGCGCGGCGCAGGATGCGCGCCTCCTCGGTGAAGCGGGCCCGGACGTCGATGTGGTGCGTCCAGTTGTCCGCCAGGACCTTCACCGCGACCGACGTCCCCAGGACCTCGTCGTCGGCGAGCCACACCGTGGCGAACGAACCCGACCCGAGGCGCCGACGAACCCGATACCGACCAATCCGCTCGGGGACCGACACGGCCGTACTATAGGCCGATCGTGGGCCGCTCGCTGCCGTCACCACCTGCGGGGAAATGGACACGCCATGGCGCTCAGCCCGGAGACCGAGGCTCTCGCGCGCATGGCCGCAGCCGGCGATGCCAGGGCGCTCGACGCGCTGCTGACGCGCATCGGGCCGGATGTGCTTCGACAGTGTGGTCGGTTCCTCCCGTGCCTCCAGGACGCGGAGGAAGCCTGCCAGGACGCGCTGCTCCAGGTGGCACTGAACATCACCCGGTTCGAGGGTCGGTCGAAGTTCTCCACCTGGCTGCACGTCGTGGTGGCCAACTGCGCCCGGCAGACGTATCGCTCGCTGAAGCGGCGCGCGGCAGAGCGGATGGCTGCCGAACTGCCGGTCAATCTCCCGGATCCGCGGACCACGAGCGTGATCGCCGGTTCCCGCCTGGACCTGCTGGACGCGCTGGAACGCCTGGAGGCGCACCGGCCCAACCTGGTGGCCGCTCTGGTTCTGCGGGACCTGTGCCAGCTCGACTACGACGAGATCGCCGAGCAGCTCTCGATACCTGTCGGCACGGCGAAATCACAGGTTCACCGGGCACGGCAGCACGTTCGCCATTCGCTCGACGGTGCGTGACGGCGCAGGCGGGGCCGGACGTACGCACCCCAGCCTCGGCTGGCAGCGCATAGCTGATTTCGTCACAGTTGGCGGTTTTTGAACCGTACGTCGCACGCTGCGGAGCACGGGCAGAAAAGTCCTGCCGGGGCACATCAGATCGCAGGGCCCGCGGCCCTGCCGCTCCCCCGGGCGGGACAGCCCCCATGCAGGTCGTGGCACCGGTGGCCCGGGGCGGGGCGGACCGGCCAGGGCGGGAGACCGGCGCCACAGCCGTCGATGTCTACCGCGTCACCCCGCCGTCCGGGAACCGGACAGCCGCGTCAGCCGGGGCACGGACCGGACTCCACATTGCCGGATTGTTACAACTGGCGGGCACTGGAAACTTGCGGATCGCCTTCGCGCGTGAATAAGTTGTGGTACGCAACAAAACCTCGTGAGGCCCGATCCAGCGAGAGGCATCCATGATGTTGGCGAGGTGCAGCAAGTCATGAGCGACGCGCCCATCCTCCTGGAAATGCGCTCCATCACCAAGGAGTTCCCGGGAGTCAAGGCCCTTTCCGACGTCAACCTCGTGGTTCGCGCCGGTGAGATCCACGCCATCTGCGGCGAGAACGGCGCGGGCAAGTCGACGCTGATGAAGGTGCTCAGCGGCGTCTACCCGTACGGCACGTACGACGGCGACATCATCTATCAGGGCGCCGAGACCCGCTTCTCCGACATTCGGGCGAGCGAGGCCGCCGGCATCGTGATCATCCATCAGGAGCTCGCGCTCATCCCGCACATGTCGATCGCCGAGAACATCTTCCTCGGCAACGAGCCGCGCAAGCGGGGTGCGATCGACTGGAAGGCCGCGAACCGGATGGCGCTGGACCTGATGGCCCGGGTCGGTCTCCAGGAGGACCCGGACACCCTGATCAAGGACATCGGCGTCGGCAAGCAGCAGCTGGTGGAGATCGCCAAGGCGTTCGCCAAGGACGTCAAGCTGCTCATCCTGGACGAGCCCACCGCCGCGCTCAACGAGGCGGACTCGCGCCACCTGCTGGACCTGCTGCGCGGCTTCCGCTCGCGGGGCGTCACCTCGATCATGATCTCGCACAAGCTGAACGAGATCGAGGCGATCGCCGACCAGATCACCATCCTCCGCGACGGCAGGACGGTGGAGACCCTGGACGTCCAGGCGGGCGGGGTCGACGAGGACCGGATCGTGCGGGGCATGGTCGGTCGCGAGCTGAGCAGCCGCTTCCCGGACCACACGTCCAAGATCGGCGAGGTCTTCTTCGAGGTCCGCGACTGGAACGTCCGGCACCCGATCTCGGCCGAGCGCCAGGTCTGCAAGAACGAGAGCTTCGTCGTGCGCCGCGGCGAGATCGTCGGCTTCGCCGGCCTGATGGGCGCGGGCCGCACCGAGCTGGCGATGAGCGTCTTCGGCCGCTCCTACGGGGTGTACGAATCGGGCACGATCATCAAGGACGGCAAGGAGATCGTGCTCAAGTCGGTGGCCGACGCGATCCACCACGGGCTCGCGTACGTCAGCGAGGACCGCAAGGCGATCGGTCTCAACCTGCTCGACGACATCAAGACGTCGACGGTGGCCGCCAAGCTGTCCAAGATCTCCCGGCACGGCGTCCTGGACGAGGTCGCGGAGTACAAGGCGGCCGAGTCGTACCGCCGGGAGCTGCGGACCAAGACCCCGTCGGTCGACGAGGGCGTCTCCAAGCTCTCCGGCGGCAACCAGCAGAAGGTCGTCCTGGCGAAGTGGATGTTCACCGACCCCGACCTGCTGATCCTCGACGAGCCGACGCGCGGCATCGACGTGGGCGCCAAGTACGAGATCTACGGAATCATCCAGCGGCTCGCCGACCAAGGGAAGGGCGTCGTCGTCATCTCCTCGGAACTGCCTGAGCTGATCGGGCTCTGCGACCGCATCTACACCGTGTTCGAAGGAACCATCACCGGCGAGATCGCCCGCGATGATGCGGACCCGGAGACCCTCATGAAACAGATGACCTCTACGAAGAAGATGCAGACACGATGAGCCGATTGAAGGACCTGCAGAAGAACCTCTTCGGAGGCACCACCTCCAACGCCCGCCAGTTCGGGATGATCTTCACCCTCGTGGCGATCGTCGTCCTGTTCCAGATCCTCACGGACGGGCTGACCCTGCGGTCGGACAACCTGATCGCGCTGTTCCAGCAGAACTCGTACATCCTCATCCTGGCCATCGGCATGCTGATGGTGATCGTCGCCGGGCACATCGACCTGTCGGTCGGCTCGGTCGCCGCCATCGCCGGCATCCTGGTGGCCAAGTCGATGGCGGAGTGGTCGCTGCCCTGGCCCGTCGCCATCCTCTTCGGCCTCGCCATCGGCGCGATCATCGGCGCCTGGCAGGGCTTCTGGGTCGCCTACATCGGGGTGCCGGCGTTCATCGTCACCCTGGCGGGCTTCCTGCTCTTCCGGGGCGGCAACCAGTTCATCGGCAACGCGAACACCATCCCGGTGCCGGAGGACTTCCGGCTGATCGGCTCGGGCTTCCTGCCCGAGGTCGGGCCGAGCACGGGCTACAACAACCTGACGCTGCTGCTCGGCCTCGCCGCCTGCGTGGCCGTGGTGTGGCGGGAGTTGAAGTCCCGCAAGACCCGTCGGGAGATGGACGCCGACCCGGCGCCGATGTGGATCTCGGTCCTCCGGATGGCCGTCATGGTCGGTCTGATCGTCTTCGCCTCGCTGCGCTTCGCCAGCGGCCGGGTCGGCACCAGCTTCCCGGTCTCCGGCATCATCCTGGTGGCGCTGGTGCTGGCGTACTCCTTCTACACCCGCAACACCGCCGGCGGCCGGCACATCTACGCGGTCGGCGGCAACTCCCGGGCCGCGGAGCTCTCCGGTGTGAAGCTCAAGCGGGTCAACTTCTTCGTCATGATGAACATGTCGGTCCTGGCCGCGCTGGCCGGCATGATCTTCGTGGCCCGTTCGGCGGCCTCCGGTCCGCAGGACGGCAACGGCTGGGAGCTGGACGCGATCGCCGCGGTCTTCATCGGTGGCGCGGCCGTCTCCGGCGGCATCGGCACCATCAGCGGCTCGATCGTCGGCGGTCTGGTCATGGCCGTGCTCAACAACGGCCTGCAACTGCTGGGTGTCGGCACCGACCGCGTCCAGATCATCAAGGGCCTGGTCCTGCTGCTCGCCGTCGCGCTCGACGTCTACAACAAGAAGCAGGGACGTTTCTCGATCATCGGCAGCCTCACCCGCTCGTTCCGCCGAGACACGCCCAGCACGCCCTCGTCCCCGCCCGAAGCGGAGCGCGAGCCCGCCAAGACCGCGGTGTCCGGCTGACGGCCACCGACCTCTCCCCTATCACCACAGAAGAAGGGCACTACTCCCCATGCGCAATCTCCTTGCCAAGACGGTGGCGATCGGCGCCATCGCGACGCTGGCCCTGACCGGCTGCGGCTCCGGCCGTGACGGTGAGTCCGGCGGTGCCGGCGCCCCGGCCAAGGGCTTCGCGGCCGACTCCCTGATCGGTGTCGCCCTGCCGTCGAAGACCTCGGAGAACTGGGTCCTCGCCGGTGACCTGTTCACCAACGGCCTGAAGGAGGCCGGCTTCAAGAGCGACGTGCAGTACGCCGGCGCGTCGACCACCGTCGCCGACCAGCAGGCCCAGATCACCGCCATGGTGACCAAGGGCGCCAAGGTCATCGTCATCGGCGCGACCGACGCCGCGCAGCTGTCGACCCAGGTCGCCGCCGCGCACCAGGCCGGCGTGAAGGTCATCGCCTACGACCGGCTGATCACCAACACCCCGGACCTCGACTACTACGTCGCCTTCGACAACTTCAAGGTCGGCCAGCTCCAGGGCCAGGCCCTGCTGGACGGCATGAAGGCCAAGAAGCCGAACGGCCCGTACAACATCGAGCTCTTCTCCGGCTCCCCGGACGACAACAACGCCGGTGTCTTCTTCAACGGTGCCATGAGCGTGCTCAAGCCGGAGATCGACAAGGGCAACCTCGTCGTCGCGTCGAAGCAGACCGAGGTCAAGCAGACCGCCATCCAGGGCTGGAAGGCCGAGGGTGCGCAGGCCCGCATGGACCAGCTGCTGACCTCCGCCTACGGCAACAAGCAGCTGGACGGCGTCCTCTCCCCGAACGACACGCTCGCCCGCGCGATCATCACCTCGATCAAGGGTGCCGGCAAGCCGATCCCGGTCGTGACCGGTCAGGACTCCGAGGTCGAGTCGGTCAAGTCGATCATGGCTGGCGAGCAGTACATGACGATCAACAAGGACACCCGGAACCTGGTCAAGCAGACCATCGCGATGGTGAAGTCCCTCCAGGCCGGTGACAAGCCGGAGATCAACGACACCAAGTCGTACAACAACGGCAGCAAGGTCGTCGACACGTACCTGCTCCCGCCGGTCGCCGTGACCAAGGCGAACGCGGCCGAGGCGTACGCGAACGACCCGAAGCTGGCGCCGCTCACCAAGTAACACCAGCGGGTAGTCACGACGTCGGGTCCCGGAAGTCCGTTTCCGGGACCCTTCGTTGTACTCCCCGGCAGATACCCACAACAGACCGGGAGGCGGGCCTGACCGTGGCGACACCCATGCGGTCCGGGCCACCCCGGCAGGGCCGCAACCCGGAACCCCTGCTGGCCTCGGCGCCCGGCGCCAGCCAGGAGGAGATCCGCCGGCAGAACCTCGGCGCCGTGCTGCGCTACGTCCACGTGCACGGCCCGACCTCCCGCGCCGAGCTGACCAGTCGGCTCCGGCTCAACCGGAGCACCATCGGCGCGCTCGCCGCCGACCTCGCCGCCGCCGGCCTGGTGACCGAGGAGGCACCCACCACCGCCCGCCGCGCCGGCCGCCCCTCGCTGGTGGTCAGCCCCCGCTCCGACCGCGTCTACGCGCACGCGCTGAGCATCGAGGCGGACCGGCTGCGCGCCGCCCGCGTCGGCCTCGGCGGCCGCATCCTCGACCTGCGCGAGGCCGACCGTCCGTCCGGAATGACGGCCCCCGAGGCCGTCACCCCGCTGGCCGACTTCGTCCGCGACATGGAACGCGCCGTCCCCGGTGACGCGCTGCTGGCCGGCGGCGCGGTCGCCGTGGTCGACACGACCCGCGACGCCGACGGCCGGATCCGGATCGGCGGCGCCGACGAGACGCTGCACGCCGCGCTCAACGCGGAGTTCGCGGCCGGCCCCCGATTCGTCACCGGCGACCTGGCCGACATCGCCGCCCTCGCCGAGCACGTCCGGGGCGTGGCGGCGGGGGTCAACGACGTCGTCTACCTGCACGGTGACCTGGGCGTCAGCGCCGGCATCATCAGCGGCGGCCGGCTGGTGCTCGGCCACCGCGGGCGCAGCGGCAAGGTCGGCCACATGGTGGTCAACCCGGACGGCCTGCCCTGCGGGTGCGGCTCACGCGGCTGCTGGGAGACCGAGATCGGCGAGGCGGCGCTGCTGCGGCACGCCCGCCGGGAGCCGGGCGACCCGGACGCGGTCGCCGAGGTCCTGCGCGCGGCGGCGGCCGGGGAGCAGCCGGCGGTGGCGGCCGTGGAGCGGGTCGCGGACTGGCTCGGCTTCGGCGTGGCCAACCTGGTCAACGTGGTCAACCCGAACACCGTGGTGTTCGGCGGCTCGCTGCGCGAGCTCTACCTCGCCGGCGCGGGCACGGTCCGCCGCCGCCTGGACACGATGGTCCTGCCGCCCTGCCGCGAGATCGTGCACCTGCGCGCGGCGGCGCTCGGCCGCGACGCCGCCCTGATCGGCGCCGCCGAACTGGCCTTCGACACGCTCCTGGCGGACCCGCTGCAGATCGCCGCCACCGGCTAGGCGTCCTGCCCGGCGGTCCGCCCGAGCGCGGCCGGCCGGCACCCGGCGCCTGACCCGTCCCCGATCAGCGGCAGCGGACCCGAGGGCGCACGACACGTCGCCGGCGCTCGGCCGGCCCCGGTGGACCGGGACCGAACGTCAGCCGGCCGCCCGCCGGGCCCGGGCCCGGCGCTTCCCCTCGTGCATGGCCTGCACCCGGGCGACCGGGATGGTCCGCCCCTCGGCGACCAGGTCGGCCGGGAGCCGCTGCGGGGCGGGCAGCGCGTCGGCCCACGGGTCCCGGTCGGCCACCAGTGCCGGCACCGTCCGCACCGTGAAGTCGGCCGGGGTGACCCGGTCGAGGTCGTCCCAGCCCACCGGGAAGGAGACCGGCAGGCCGGGCCGGACCCGCGGGCTGTACGCGGCCACCACGGTCGCCCCGCCGGCCCGGGTCGCGTCGACGAAGACCCGGCCACCCCGGTCCTCCCGGATGAAGGCGGTGGTGGCCAGGGCCGGGTCGAGCCGTTCGGCGTGCACGGCGAGGGCGCGGGTGGCGGCGGCCGCCTCCTCCGCGGTGGTCGCCGGGTCGACCGGTACGAAGACGTGCACGCCCTTCGCCCCGCTGGTCTTCACCGCCCCGGCCAGGCCGACGTCGTCGAGCGCCCGCCGCACCAGCGCGGCGGCCCGGACGACCAGCCCGAACGGCTCCCCCTCCGGCGGGTCGAGGTCCAGCACCAGGTGGGTCGGGTGCTCGGGGTGCGCCACGGCGCTCAGCGTCGGGTGGTACTCGATCGCCCGCTGGTTGGCGAACCAGAGCAGGGTGGGCCGGTCGTCGCAGAGGGCGTAGGACACCTGCCGGTGGGACGCCTCCGCCCAGACGGAGGTGCGGCGCACCCAGTCCGGCGTGTACCTGGGCAGGTTCTTCTGCATGAACGGGTCCTGCCCGCGCAGCAGCCGGATCACCGAGAGCGGCCGGTCGCGCAGGCCGGGCAGGATGCGCTCGCGCACGGCGTCCAGGTAGTCGACCAGGTCCCGCTTGGTGACGTCACCGCCGGCGAGCAGCGGTTGGTCCAGGTTGGTCAGCCCGACCCCGTCCCGGGTCTCCTCCGCCCCGTTCATCAGCCCACCTTCCCGGCTGCGCCGTCCGGCCGCAAGCCGACGCGGCGGTCAGCCCGCGAACGGGTCGCCGCCGCCGCGCAGCGCGTCGAGCATCCCGGCGGCCCGGGCCCGGGCCGCGTCGTACACCCCGGAGCCGAGGCTGATCCGGGCCACGCCGAGGCGGGCCAGGTCCCCGACCCCGGGGGTGCCGGGGCGCAGCAGCACGTTCACCGGCCCGTCGACCGCCGCGACGAACCGCCCGATCAGCTCCGGGTCGGCCAGCAGGATCGGGTAGACGCAGTCGGCGCCGGCGGCGCGGTAACGATCGGCCCGGCGGACCGCCTCGTCGAACGCCCGGGCCGGATCGCCGGCGGCGCGCAGGAAGACGTCCACCCGGGCGTTGACCACCAGGTCCGGCCCGGCCGCCGCGCGGACGGCGGCGAGCAGCTCCGCCTGATCGTCCACCTCGCACAGCCGTCCGGTACCCGGTTCGGAGTCCTCCAGGTTGAGTCCGACCGCCCCGGTGGCGAGCAGCCGCTCGACCAGTTCGGCCGGCGGCAGGCCGTACCCCCGCTCCAGGTCGGCGGTGACCGGCACCTCGACGGCCCGGACGACCCGGGCCACCGCGGCGAGCATCTCGGCCACCGGGGTGGCCTCGCCGTCGGTGTGGCCGAGCGATTCCGCGACGGCGGCGCTGCTGGTGGCGACGGCGGGGAAGCCGGCGGCGACGACGGCGCGGGCGGAGCCGGCGTCCCAGGCGTTCGGCAGGATCAGCGGGTCGCCGGGGCGGTGCAGGGCGCGCAGCGCGGCGGCGGAACGGGTCGACGTCATGAGTCGATTCTCGGCCGGCGGGTGGCCCACCCCTAAGCTCCAATATCGTGCCGATGGACTGGGCCGGTTTCGGCGTCGACCTGCACCTGGAGCTGGACGCCAGCGGCGGCCGGCGGGCCGGGCTGGAACGCGCGCTGCGCGCGGCCATCCGGGACGGCCGGCTGCCGCCGTCGACGCGGCTGCCCGCGACCCGGGCGCTCGCCGCCGAGCTGGGCCTGGCCCGGGGCACCGTCAGCGCCGCGTACGACCAGTTGGTCGCCGAGGGCTGGCTGGTGGCCCGGGTCGGCTCCGGCACCGAGGTGAGCCCGCTGCGGCAGCCCGGGCCACCGGCCGCCCCGCCGACGCCCGGTCCCGCCGCGCCCCGGTACGACCTGCGGCCGGGCAGCCCGGACGTGGGCGCCTTCCCGGTCACCGCCTGGCTGCGGGCCACCCGCCGGGCGCTGGCCGTCGCCCCGGCGAGCGCGTACGGCTACGGCGATCCGCGCGGGCGGGCCGAGCTGCGGGCCGCGCTCGCCGGCTACCTGGGCCGGGCCCGCGGCGTGCTGGCCGACCCCGAGCGGATCGTCGTCACCAGCGGGTACGTCCAGGCGCTGGTGCTGCTGACCACGGTGCTGCGGGAGGCCGGCGCGCCGACGGTGGCGATGGAGGACCCGGGGTTGCCCTTCCACCGCGAGGTGGTAGGCCGCCAGGGCGGCCGGGTGCTGCCGCTGCCGGTGGACGACGGCGGGGCCCGCACCGACCTGCTCGGCTCCGGGGCGCTGACCGAGGTGGCGGCGGCGGTGCTCACCCCGGCCCACCAGTACCCGACCGGGGTGACGCTGCGTCCGGACCGCCGGCACGCGCTGACCGGCTGGGCCCGGGACGCCGCCGCCCTGGTGGTGGAGGACGACTACGACGGCGAGTTCCGCTACGACCGGCAGCCGGTCGGCGCGGTGCAGGGCATGGCCCCGGAGCAGGTCGCCTACGTCGGCACCGCGGCGAAGACCCTCGGCCCGGCGTTGCGGCTGGCCTGGCTGGTGCTGCCGGCCCGGCTGGTCGAGCCGGTGGTGGAGGCCAAGCGCCACCTGGACGTGCAGACCGAGGTGGTCGGGCAGCTCGCGCTCGCCGACCTGATCACCAGCCACGGGTACGACCGTCAGGTGCGCACCGTCCGCCGCCGCTACCGGCAGCGGCGTGACCTGCTGCTGGACCGGCTGGCCGGGCTGACGCCCGTCGGCGGGGTCGCCGCCGGGCTGCACGCCACCGTCGCGCTGCCGCCGGGCGGGCCGACCGAGGCGGAGGTGCTGGCCGCCGCGGCCGCCCGGGGGCTGGCGCTGACCGGGCTGGACGCCCATCGGCACCGCCCCGGGGCGGGCCCGCCGGGGCTGGTCGTCGGGTACGCCACCCCGCCCGCGCACCGCTACCCGGCCGCGCTGGACGAGCTGGCCACGGTGCTGCGTACCGTCTGGAGCCGGCCCTGACCTCGGCGCAGCGCCACCAGGGCGACCAGCAGCGCGGCGGTGACCAGGGCGGCCGCGGCGGCGAACGCGGCGCGGTAGCCGGCGGCGAGGGCGTCGGTCCCGGCCCGGCCGGCGGCGCCCAGCACGTCGGTGCGGTGGGCGGCCAGGGTGGCCAGCGCGGCCAACCCGAGCGCGCCGCCGACCTGCTGGGTGGTGTTGGCCAGCCCGGAGGCGAGGCCGGCGTCGGCCGGGTCCGCGCCCGCCATGGCGAGGGTGGTGACCGCGGGCAGGGTCAGCCCGCCGGCCAGGCCGAAGACGAGGATCGCCGGGAGCACGTCGGTCGGGTAGTCGCCGTCCACCGGCAGCCGGGCCAGCAGCAGGAAGCCGGGCACGGCCAGCGCCAGCCCGGTGAGCAGCACCGCCCGGCCGCCGAACCGGGCGATCAGCCGCCCGGCGAGGCCGAGCGTGACCATCGCGATCACCACCGGGGTGGGGAGGAAGGCCCGCCCGGTGGCGGCCGGCGCCAGGCCCAGCACGAGCGGGTGGTCCAGGGCCAGCCGGAACTGGAAGCCGAAGAACGCGGCGATGGTGAGGAACTGGACCAGGTTCGCGGCGACCAGGTCCGGCGTGCGCAGCACCCGGGGCGGTAGCAGCGGGGTGGCGGCGACCGCCTGCCGGAGCGCGAACGCGCCGAGCAGCGCCCCGGCCAGCAGCGCGGCGGCGAGGGTGCGCGGGGACGTCCAGCCGTGCTCGCCGGCGCCGACGATCGCCACCACGGTGGCCATCAGGCCGGCGGTGACCAGCGCCGCGCCGGGCAGGTCGAGGCCGGCCCGCAGCCCGATGCCGGAGTCGGCCGGCACCCACCGCGCGGCGCCGCCCACGATGAGCAGGCCGATCGGCAGGTTGATCAGGAAGATCGCCGGCCAACCGGCCAGCTCGGTGAGGAACCCGCCGGCCAGCAGGCCGAGCGAGGCGCCGGCCGCGCCGGTGAAGCTGAACACCGCGATGGCCCGGGCCCGCTCGGCGGGCGCGGGAAAGAGCCCGACGACCATGCCGAGGCCGACCGCGGTGGTGAGTGCCCCACCGGCGCCCTGGAGGAACCGGGCGACGACCAGGGTGGTCGGGTCGCCGGCCAGCGCGCAGGCCACCGAGGCGAGGGTGAACAGGGCGACGCCGGCGAGGAACACCCGCCGGCGGCCGGCCAGGTCGCCGAGCCGCCCGGCGAGCAGCAGCAGCCCGCCGAACGCGACCAGATAGGCGTTGACCACCCAGGGCAGGTCGGCGGCGGCGAAGCCGAGGTCGCGCTGGATGGCGGGCAGGGCCACCGCGACGATGCTCCCGTCCAGAATGATCATCAGGCTGCCGGCGCAGAGCACGAGCAGCGCCGCCCATCGGTTCGTCATCGACGTCCTCCTTGGTGCATGGTTTGTTACCAAGGCCATCGTCTGTGACCATCAGACCGAGCGGAAGGAGGCACTTTGGTGTCCCAGGGGAACAGCTGTGTGTCCATCGGACGCGCCCAGGCCCGCGCCTGCACCGTCCGCGAGGCGCTGGACCGGGTCGGCGGCAAGTGGAGCATCGGCATCCTGGTGGCGGCCGCCAAGGGGCCGGTCCGCTTCACCGAACTGGAACGGCAGGTGGAGGGGATCAGCCGGCGGATGCTGACCCTCACCCTGCGCAACCTGGAACGGGACGGCCTGCTGCACCGGCGGGTGTACCCGACCGTGCCGCCGAAGGTGGAGTACACCGCCACCCCGATGGCCCTGGAGCTCTACGAGTCGCTGGTGGCGCTCACCGACTGGGCCGAACGGCACCGCGGGGCCATCAGCGAGGCGCGGACCGCCTACGACCGGGAGCACGCGGCGCAGTGACTCCGGCGGCGACCGGCGCGTCCCACTCGACGTGGTGGTCGTACAGCCAGGCGAGGGAGGCGCCGCCGGTCTTCGCCATCCGCCTGGCGTACAGGGGCAGGGCGACGTCCCGCACCAGCCGGGCGACCGGACCGGCTGCCTTGGTGCCGCTGTTCCGCCGCCCCTGCGCCACCACCCGCTCGACCCGCTCCCGGCGCAGCCGCTCGTACGCGGTGAAGGCGGCCGGCACGTCGGGCAGGTCGCGCAGGCACCGGGCCAGCGTCACCGCGTCCTCGAACGCCATCGCCGCGCCCTGACCGGAGGAGGGAGCGGCGGTGTGCGCCGCGTCGCCGATGACGATCATCCGGTCGCGGTGCCAGACGGGCAGCGACGGCAGGTCGTAGGTGGGCCAGCCGTACCGGATCCGGTCGGTGGCCTCGACGATGCGCAGGGCCGGGCCGGCGTCGTCCGCGAAGAGGGCGCGCAGCCGGGCGCGTGACTCCTCCGGGCCGATGGCGGCGAGCTGGTCCGGGGTCAGCTCCGCCGGCTGGGGCGGGTTGGCGAACCACCAGATCTCGTCGTCGCCCACCGGGATCCAGCAGAAGAAGCACCGCCGACCGAAGACCATGTTCATCACGCCCGGCTCGCCGGGCAGGCCGAGGCCGCGGGTGAAGCCACTGGCGTTGAGCAGCGGGACGTAGCGGGGCGCGGGCGCCGCCGGGTCGATGATCTCCCGGGTCCGCGAGCGCAGCCCGTCGGCGCCGATCAGGAGGTCACCCTCGGCGCTCCGGCCGTCGGCGAACCGGGCCGTCACCCCCGCCCCGGTCGACTCGGCCGACACCAGGCGGGCGCCGTGCACGATCGGTACGCCCTGCCGGGCGGCCTCGTCACGCAGCGCCCGGTAGAGGTCGGACCGACGAACCGTGGTGCTGCCCCGCCCCCGGGTACGGGTGCCGCTGGTGCCGAACTCGCCCAGCCGGCGGCCCTGGTGGTTGAACATCGCCATCCGGGTAGTCGGGTGGCCGAGCCCGGCGACCAGCTCGTCCAGGCCGATCGCCCGCAGCGCGTCCATCCCGTTGACCGAGAGGGTCAGGAAGGAGCCCACGCCGACGGCGTCCCGCTCGTACGCCTCGTAGATCGCCGAGTCGATGCCGGCGCGGCGCAGGGCGAGGGCGGCGACCGGGCCGGCGATGCCACCACCGATGATCAATGCGTTAGTCATGTCATGACTATACATAGAATGACTATGACGAGGAAGACCGTCACCTAAGGTGAGGCCATGGCCGCCCGCGCACACCGCCACTCACCGCTGGCGATGATGGTGCTCGCCCTCCTGGTCGAGCAGCCGATGCACGCGTACCGGATGCAGCAGCTCATCCAGGAGCGCGAGAAGCAGGACGTGGTCAACGTCGCGCAGCGCAACAGCATCTACCAGGCCATCGAGCGGCTGCGGCGCGACGAGCTGGTGCGGGTCAGCCACACCGCCCGGGACGAGCGGCGGCCGGAGCGCACGGTCTACGAGCTGACCGACGCCGGCCGGCGGACGCTGGACGGCTGGCTGGTCGAGGCGCTGGCCACCCCCGCGCGCGAGTTCCCCGAGTTCCCCGCCGCGCTCTCCTTCCTGCCGCTGCTGCCACCGGCCGAGGCGGCCCGGCAGCTCGAACGACGCGCCGAGACCCTCGCCGCGCGGCTGCGCGAACGCGAGGCCGTCCTCGCCCGGGTCGACCTGCCGCGGCTCTTCCTGGTCGAGGACGAGTACCGGCTGGCACTGCTGCGGACCGAGCTGGAGTGGGTCCGCGGCCTCGCCGCCGACCTGCGCGCCGGGACGCTCACCTGGTCCGGCGAGTGGCTGGCCGGCTGGACCGGCGCGGCGGACGGCGGCGGGCCGTGACCGGTGTGGCGAACGCCACCCGACGCGTCTGACCGATCGGTCAGGCTCTGACCGATCGGTCAGGCATGCTGGAACGCATGGCA
Organism: Micromonospora sp. U56; assembly: GCF_018070095.1. NCBI lineage: Bacteria > Bacillati > Actinomycetota > Actinomycetes > Micromonosporales > Micromonosporaceae > Micromonospora > Micromonospora sp. U56. The sequence goes on along the minus strand of NZ_JAGPYL010000082.1, from coordinate 14,104 downwards.
CGGACGACCCCGCAGACCCACGGCGAGATCCTGGCCGCGGCGGCACGGCGGTTCGCGGCGACCGGCTACAAGGGCACCTCGTTGCAGGACATCGCCCGCGAGGTGGGCTGTTCCAAGGCGGCCGTGCTCTACCACTTCGCCAGCAAGGAAGCCCTGCTCGCCGAGCTGATGGCCAGGCCGCTCGAGGTGCTGCACCAGCTCGACGAGCGGATCGCCGTCCTCGACGGCGCCGCCGCCCAGCGCGCCGCCGCCGAGGGCTTCGTGGACCTCGCGGTCCGCTTCCGGCGGGAGATCGCGCTGCTGCGCGGCGAGTTCCCCGAACTGCTGGCGCAACCGGCCTTCGCCCACGTCCAGCGCATCTCCGAACGGCTGCTCGACGCGCTCGCGGGGCACTGCGACGGCCCGGGCGGCCGGATCGCGGCGATGGTCGTGCTGGCCGGGGTGCCGGAGGCGTGCGCCGAGTTCGTCGACGTGCCCGACGACGAGTTGCGCCCCGCCCTGCTGGCGATCGCCACCCGGGCGCTGGCACCGCTCGACCCACCCAACCCCGAATGAGGACAAGGATCTGATGGCGACCCTGCTGTACCGGCTCGGCCGGGCCTCATTGCGCCACCGGCGACTCGTCGTCGCCGTCTGGCTCGTCGTACTCGTCGGCCTCGGCCTCGCCGCGGCGACCCTGCGCGGCCCGACGGCGAGCAACTTCACCATGCCCGGGACCGAGTCGCAGCAGGCGCTGGACCTGCTGGCCGAGCGGTTCCCGGCGGCCAGCGGCGCCACCGGGACCATCGCCGTCAAGGCGCCGGCGGACGGCCGGCTCGGCACGCCCGAGGGGCAGGCGGTGGTCAAGGGCGTCGTGCAGGAGGCCGCGACCCTGCCCGGCGTGGTCGGCGCCGTCGACCCGTTCCAGGTCCAGGCGATCTCCCCCAACGGCCGGTACGCCCTGGTGCAGGTGCAGTTCGCGACGGGCGCCGACGAGGTCACCGACGACCAGCGCGAGGCGTACGAGAAGGTCGGCGCGCAGGCCGAGGCGCAGGGCTGGCAGGTCGCGCCCGGCGGCGAGGTGCTCAACTCCGAGCCCGAGGTCGGCTCCACCGAGGCGCTGGGCGTGCTGGTCGCCGCGATCGTTCTGATCATCACGTTCGGCTCGCTGGTCGCCGCCGGGATGACCATGCTCAACGCCCTGATCGGCGTCGCCGTCGGCATGGCCGGCCTGTACGCGCTCAGCGGCGTGGTCGAGCTGACCAGCACCGCACCCATCCTGGCCCTGATGCTCGGCCTGGCCGTCGGCATCGACTACTCGCTCTTCATCACCTCCCGGCACCGGCAGAACCTGCTCGACGGGCTGGAGCCGGACGAGGCGGTCGGCCGGGCGGTGGGCACCGCCGGCTCCGCCGTCGTCTTCGCCGGCGCCACCGTGGTCATCGCGCTGGCCGGCCTGGCCGTGGTCAACATCCCCTTCCTCACCGTGATGGGTCTGGCCGCCGCCGGCACCGTCACCGTGGCGGTGCTCGTCGCGATCACCCTCCAGCCGGCGCTGCTCGGCTTCGCCGGCCGCAAGGTGCTCCCCCGCAAGTTGCGCCGGGCCAAGGCCGCGCCGGCCGCCGGCGACACCCCGCCCGCCGAGGACCGCTCCGGCTTCGGCTTCCGCTGGGCGCACTGGGTCACCAAGCTGCGGATCCCGGTCATCCTGGTCGGCCTGCTCGGCCTCGGGCTGCTCGCGCTGCCGGCGCAGGACATGCGGCTGGCCCTGCCGGACGCGGCCACCGCGCCCGAGGGCAGCGCGGCCCGGGTCAGCAGCGACGTCATCCGCGAGGGCTTCGGGCCCGGCTTCACCGGCCGGCTCGCCGTGGTGGTCACCTCGGACTCCCCGCAGGACACCGCGGCCGCCGTACCGCAGGTCACCGCGCTGATCCAGCGCACCGAGGGCGTGCTGGCCGTGGCCCCGCCGCAGGTCGACCCCTCCGGCCGGACGGCGCTGCTCGGCGTCATCCCCAAGACCGGGCCGACCGACGCGGCCACCGAGACGCTGGTCCACGACATCCGGGACGGCGTCGGCTCGATCGGCAACGCCCAGGTGCTGCTCACCGGCGTCACCGCGATCGGCATCGACGTCTCCGAGAAGCTCTCCGACGCGCTGCCGGTCTACCTGCTGCTCGTCGTCGGGCTGTCGATCCTGCTGCTGATGCTGGTGTTCCGCTCGATCCTGGTGCCGGTCAAGGCGGCGCTGGGCTTCCTGCTCACCGTGGCCGCCACCTTCGGTATCACCGTCGCGGTGTTCCAGCAGGGGCACCTGGCCGACCTGGTCGGGCTGGACACCCCGGGCCCGCTGATCAGCTTCCTGCCGATCCTGCTGATCGGCATCCTGTTCGGACTCGCGATGGACTACGAGGTCTTCCTGGTCTCCCGGATGCGGGAGGACTTCGTGCACGGCGACACCCCGCGCCAGGCCACCATCAACGGGATGGGCCATGGCGCCCGGGTGGTCACCGCCGCCGCGCTGATCATGATCTCGGTCTTCGGCGGCTTCGTCTTCCTCGACGACCCGGTAATCAAGTCGATGGGCTTCGCGCTCGCGATCGGCGTCGCCATCGACGCCTTCGTGGTCCGGATGACCATCGTGCCGGCGGTGATGTCGCTGCTCGACCGGACGGCCTGGTGGCTGCCCCGCTGGCTGAACCGGGCACTGCCCAACGTGGACATCGAGGGTGAGGGGCTGCGCGCCCACCTCGACCGGGAGCCGGTCGACGCCTGACGGACGGGGCCTGCCCGGCCGGCCTACACGCCGGCCGGGTAGGTCTCCATCTCACCCATCGCGCTCAGCGCCGGCAACGGATGCAGCGCGGTGGTCTCGTCGCACCAGATGAACCCGTCGTACCGCTCGGCCAGCCGGGTCGGCACGTAGTTGCCCCAGGACTCGAAGGTCGGGTCGTAGACCACCCCGATCGCCCGGTGGTCGACGGTGCCGGTGATCCACTCCGGCTCGTCTGCACCGCCGAAGACCAGCACCGCGCGCTCCGGCATCAGCTCGTGCAGCCGCCGCTCCACCGAACCCTCCCGGGCCGGCGGCACCACCATCGCCTCGGCCGGCGAACCCCAGCGCGGCGCGGCGACGACCGTCCCCCGGTAGCTGCCGAAGCCGACCAGGACGACCCCGTCGCGGCCCAGCCGTTCCCGGCCCAACTGGCCGATGTTCACCATCCCGTCGGCGGCCATGTCGGTGGCCCGGGCGTCTCCCACGTGCGTGTTGTGCGCCCAGACGATCCCCCGCGCCTGCGGGCCGTAGTGCTCCAGCAGGCGGTCCAAGGTGTCCGTCATGTGGATGTCCCGCACGTTCCACGACTCCGGGCCGCCGCGCACCATCGCCCGGTAGTAGCGCTCCGCGCCGGCCACCACCTCCGCGTTCTGCCAGGCCGCGAAGGCGTCCGGGCCGTCCGAGGCGGCGTGTGCCCGGGTACGCGCCAGCAGGCGTACCACCTCCTCCTCGCAGCGGGCGGAGACGAACCGGCTGGCCGCGCCGTACTCCTCGACCTGCTTGCCGTACGGCTCGAAGCAGCGGTAAGCCTCCTGCGCCGCCTCCAGCGACTGCGGGTCCTCCTCGCCGAGGTAGTCGAAGATGGCCTGCATGGACTCCCACAGGCTGTAGACGTCCAACCCGTGGAAGCCGGCCCGCTCCCCCGCCGGGCGTTCCATGTTCCAGGCCCGCAACCAGCGGCAGAACCGGTTCACCTCGGCGTTCGCCCACATCCAGGTGGGCCAGCGTTCGAAGCATTCCAGCGCGAGCCGCGGGTCGGCGGCGCCGCCGGGCGCGCCGGTCACCGACCGGTTCACCCGGTCGCAGTCCGGCCAGTCGCCCTCCACCGCCACGAAGGAGAAGCCGTGCTCGGCGATGAGCCGGCGGGTGAGCTGCTCGCGCAGCCGGTAGTAGTCGTAGTTGCCGTGCGTCGCCTCGCCGATCATCACCACCCGGGCGTCCCCGACACGCGCCAGCAACGGATCGAAGTCGCTCGGCGCGCCGAGCCGCTGAACCAGCATGTCCGCGGCTACCCGGCGGGTCGGCGACCAAACCGCCGACGGTGGCCGCGGACGTCGATGACCGTTGACCGGTCCCACCCCTGGAACCGGTCACTTCCGCCGATTGCGGTGTGCCGGCGCGCAGGACGGGTAGCCGGGCGGCATGACCGTCACCGGGGCGCAGTTGCAGGACTACCTGGCCGGGCTCGACTACCCGGTCTCCCGCGAGGACCTGGTCCGCTGGGGTCAGGAGAACGGGGCCAGCACCGAGCTGTTGCAGATGTTGCGGGCGTTGCCCGTCGAACAGTTCAACGACCCCGCCGAGCTGCACGAGGCGCTGGCCACGCTCGCCTGAGCCTGCCTGGCTCAGGGCAGGTGAGCCCGTGGGTGCCGATCGCGCGGGTCGCGGGCGTGCAGCAGACGGAACAGGACCAGCCACTGCTCCGGCCAGACCAGCCCGACCGGCGTGGCCGGGTCGAGCCGGGCCGCCCGTAGCGCGCCGTCCACCCGGCCGCGCGGGTGCGCCGTGCGCAGCGAGGCGGCGAGCGAGCCGCCGGCGCCGCCGAACCCGAGCTCGACCATCCGCCGGTACGCCGGCAGCGCCGCCGGGGGCAGCAGCGGCTCGGGGCGGCGCTCGACCCGCAGGATTCCGCCGTCGACGCCGGGCACCGGCCGGAACGCGGCACGGGGCACCCGCCCGGCCAGCCGCCAGTGGTGTTCCGGCCAGGTGAGCACGGTCAGCCTGCTCCACCGGCCGTGGTCGCCGGTGCGCTTGCGGGCGTACTCCAGCTGGGTGAGCAGCGTCGCGGCCCGCAACCCGGGCGCGGCCAGGCACCAGCGGACCACCGCGGCCGTCAGCGACCAGGGGATGTTGCCGACCACGGAGAACGGCTCGTCCGGCGGCGGCGCGGCGAGGAAGTCCTCCTGCCGGTGGCTGACCTTGGGCAGTTGGGCGGCGAGGGCGGCCAGGTCGCCGGCGGCGGCCGGATCCACCTCGTACGCGACCAGCCGCGCGCACCGGGCGGCGAGCGGACGGGTCAGCTGACCCCGGCCCGCGCCGACCTCCAGCAGCAGGTCGTCGGGGCCCGGGCGGGCGGCCCGGACCAGCCGCGCGACGGCGGCCGGATCGGTCAGGAAGTTCTGGGACAGTACGCGACGGGACCGGTCGCGTGCGGTGGTGCGGGATCGGCGGGGCGCCACGGGGATCGTCCTGTCTGTCGCCGGTCGGCGACGGGTACGGACAGGCAGCGCGCACGGCGGGCCTGTCCGAGCGGATCGGGACTCGGACGACCCTGGAGATTCGGCGTGGGACGCGGAGGTGCGCCCGCCGACCGCGAGGTGTCAGCGGTCAGCGGCGTGGCGGCGCCGGGTGCGACGCGACCGCACCGACCCCGGTCGGTGGACCGGTCGGCGACGGTGCGGAGGTCAGGTCAGGCGCGGCGGTAGGCGTCCCGGCCGGCCAGGGCCGGGCGCCGGACTCGCGGGCGGGCAATCAGGAGAAGGCCCCGCCCGGCCGGCGCGGCGGCCACGTCGATCAGGGCATGCGTGAACATGTCGGCCAGGCTAGCGGCGGGCCAGCCGACCCGCGAGGGGTTTCCGGAACCGCCCCGGGTCGTCGCCATCCGCCGGTCACCTGGCTGTTCGACTCTGCGAGTCGCCACCGAGGTTGCCGGCCGGCGGGCTGTCGGGGCTCGCCCGGCCACGGACTCCGGGCTCCGGGCGCCCGGCTACGGGCGCCGGGCTACGGGCCAGCGGCCACGGGCCACCGGGCTGCGGGCCACGGGCCACCGGGCTGCGGGCCACCGGGCCACGGGCCACCGGGCTGCGGGCCACCGGGCCACGGGCCACCGGGCCGCGGGCCACCGGCCACCGGGCCACGGGCCACCGGGCCGCGGGCCACCGGCCACCGGGCCGCGGGCCACCGGGCCGCGGGCCACCGGCCACCGGGCCGCGGGCCACCGGCCACCGGCCACCGGCCACCGGGCCGCGGGCCGCGGCCACCGGCCACCGGCCACCGGCCACGGAGGGTAGCGTCCGCCCCCCACTCCCCACAGCGAGCGATATGCCTCTGAGGCATAAATATGCCTCAGAGGCATATCGCTCAAGACTCATATGCCCTGGGATCGGCGACACGCCCGGCCGGCACCCACCGGCCGGGGTCAGCGACCGGCCGGACGCGGGAAGGGGCTCAGATTTCGACCGTGCGGCCCTCGGCGCGGGCGACCTCGGCGGCGGACAGGATCTCCACCACCTCCCGACCGAAGCGCACGTCGCAGCGATGGTCCCGGGTGCCGGCGTCGATCTCCTCGAGGAGCTGGTCGATCGCCGTGCCGAAGGCGGTGATGGCGTCGCCGTCGCCCGGCGGCACCGTCTCGGTACCGTTCTCGCCGAAGAAGACGAAGTCGCGGGTCGTCGCCTCCCGAGGCGCGTCCAGGGTGAGCGAGATCGCGCTGGTGGCGCCGCCGACGTGGGTGAGCAGCAGGTGGACCAGGCCGCTCGGGCCGTTCATCGCGGCCACCCGGGTGACCCGGCCGAGCACCGGCAGGATGATCGACAGCGCGTGCGGACCGATGTCCCAGAGTGCGCCGTGCTCAATCCGCCACTGGGAGTCGCCGTACGGGCTGCCGGGCTGGTAGATCGAGGCGAACATGGTCGCCCGCGCGTGCTGCCAGCCGCCGGCGGCGGCGGTCGAGGCGAGGAAGCCGGTGACGTTCGGGTGGTAACGCTGGGTGAAGAAGACCACCGAGGCCACCCCGGACTGCTGCGCGGCGGCGACCACCCGGTCGGCGTCGGCGAGGGTGAGCGCCAGCGGCTTGTCCAGCAGCAGATGCCGGCCCGCGATGGCGGCGCGTACGGCGAGGTCCGCCTGGATGCCGGGCGGAAGCGCCACGGCGACCGCGTCGCACTCGTCCAGCAGCGCGTCGACGTCGCCGAACGCCGGTACGCCGTGCCGGTCGGCCAGCTCGGCGGCCCGCTCCGGGTTGCGTCCCCAGACCCCGACCAGTTCGGCGCGCGGGTGCGCGTCGATCGCGGCGGCGTGCGTCTCCGCCGCCCAGTGACCGGTGCCAAACAAGCCGAACCGCAGCACGAGTACCCCCGGTGTCGTCGTCCGCCACGGCGGTGCCGTGGCGTGATCCAACCTAGTCGTCCCCGACCGGGCACGTCCGGCCGACCTGGCCGAGTGACCGGGGCGAGGGCGATTACTACGACGGTTAGTAGGCTGTGCCGGTGACCGAGACTGGGACGGTGTGCCCGCGATGACCAGCGCAGCCTCAGCCGGCTCGCCGGTGGACGGGATCCTCGCGACGGCAACGATCGTGCTGTCGCTCGTACTCGCGCTCTGGAGCCTGGTGGCGACGCTGCGCCACCGCGCGCCGGACCGGCTCCAGTTCGTCGGCCTGGCGGTCCTGGAGGTGGCGCTGCTCGCGCTGGCGGTGGCGGCGCTGGTCGCGCTGGGCGGCGGCGAGCGGCCGGGCGAGCCCGGCGCCTTCTTCGGCTACCTGGTGACGCTGGTCTGCCTGCCGCCGCTGGCCTGGGTGCTGGCCAGGATGGAACCGACCCGCTGGGGCTCGGCGATCGTCTGCGCGATCTGCCTGGTCACCCCGGTGGTCGTGGTCCGGCTCCAGCAGACCTGGGAGGTCCTCGGTGGTTGAGACCCGCACCTCCACGCCGGCCACGAACAAGGGTCCGGGCCGGCTGCTGATCGCGGTCTACCTGCTCTTCGCGATCGCCGCGACCTCGCGGGCCGGGCTCCAGATCGCCACGAAGTTCGACGAGGCGCCGGTGGCCTACCTGCTCTCCGCGTTGGCCGCGGTGATCTACATCGTCGCCGCCGTCGGGCTGGCCCGCGCCGGCCACGCCGGCCGCCGGGTCGCGCTCGCCTGCTGCTCGGTGGAGCTGGCCGGGGTCGTCGGGGTGGGCCTGCTGAGCCTGGTCGACAAGGAACTCTTCCCGGACGAGACGGTCTGGTCCGGATTCGGCAGCGGCTACGGCTACATCCCGCTCGTCCTGCCCATCCTCGGCCTCCTCTGGCTCTACCGCACCCGCCACACCCCCACCTGACCCCACCTGACCCCACCTGACCCGGCCCGCCCCCGCGCGAACCCGGCCTGCGGCCGCACCTTCCGAGAAAGAGTGGCCTCGGAAGCTGAAATGGCCACCCTTTCTCGGAAAGAGCGGCCATTTGGTGGTGCGGGGGTGGGGGTCAGTCCTTGGGGCCGCCGGCTACGTAGATGACCTGGCCGGAGACGAAGGACGCGCCCTCACTGGCGAGGAACGAGATGGTGTGGGCGATGTCCTCCGGGCGGCCGCAGCGGCGGACCGGGATCTCCGCGGCGGCGTGCTGCTGCAACGCCTCGAAGTCGACCTTCATCCGGGCGGCGGTCGCGGCGGTCATGTCGGTGACGATGAAGCCCGGCGCGACCGCGTTGACCGTCACGCCGAACGGGCCCAGCTCGATGGCGAGCGTCTTGGTGAAGCCCTGGAGGCCGGCCTTCGCCGCCGAGTAGTTCGCCTGGCCCCGGTTGCCCAGCGCCGAGGTGCTGGAGAGGTTGACGATCCGGCCCCACCTCCGGTCGACCATGTGCTTCTGAGCGGCCTGGCTGAACAGGAACGCGCCGCGCAGGTGCACGCCCAGCACCGTGTCCCAGTCGGCGTCGGTCATCTTGAACAGCAGGTTGTCGCGGAGCACGCCGGCGTTGTTGACCAGCACGGTCGGCCCGCCCAGCTCGGCGGCGATCCGCTCGACGGCCGCCTCGACCTGGGCCCGGTCGGACACGTCGGCGCTGACCCCGAGCGCCCGGCCGCCGTCGGCGGCGATCGCGTCCACGGTCTCCTTCGTCGCCGACTCGTCGATGTCGACCACGGCGACGGCCATGCCGTCGGCGGCCAGCCGGCGGGCGGTGGCCGCGCCGATGCCGCGCGCGGCTCCGGTCACGATGGCGACGCGGGGCTCCTCCGACATGATTACCTCCCGGTAACTTGTGGGTCGATCGAAGGAGCTTAACCCAGGGATACGCCCACCCGGACCGGCCCGCGGCGGCGGTCCGCGCCCCCGGACGCGAGCCGGCTCTGGAGAGCACATCGGACACCGCCGGGCCCGGCCGGGAGATCGGGAGGGAGGGTCAGATCGCCTCGCTCCGGCAGAGCCGGATCCAGCGGTAGCCGTAGCCGGCCAGCTTGAGGTTGTCCAGCTTGCCCACCTCGCCGTACCCGCGGTCGGAGAGGACGTCATTCGGCAGGTCCGCCTCGGGCGCGAGCATGCTCAGGTCGACCTCGACGTCCTCGGTGCCCAGGTTGTGCAGGAAGACCATCGTCCCGGTCGGACCGTCGGCGCGGTGCGCCAGCACCCCGGCCGGCATCGGCACGTCGATGTGCGTCGTCGCGCCCGAGCCGATCTCGGGGGCCTCGCGCAGCGTACGGATCATCCGCTCGAACCAGGCCAGCAGCGACTTCGGGTCACGGCGCTGGGCGGTCACGTTGACCTTCTCGTAGCTGAACCCACCCTTGTCGATCACCGGCCGGACCAGCTTCTCCGGGTCCGCGGTGGAGAACCCGGCGTTCGGCTTGAACGACCACTGCATCGGGGTGCGGATGGCCTCCCGGCCGGGCAGCGACAGGTCCTCGCCCATCCCGATCTCCTCGCCGTAGCGCAGCACCGGCGTGCCGCGCAGCGAGAACTGCAGGGCGTACGCCAGCTCGATGCGGCGGCGGTCGTTGCCGAGCATCGGGGCCAGCCGGCGCCGGATGCCCCGGTCGTAGATCCGCATGTCCTCGTCCGGGCCGAACTCGGCGTACACCTGGTTGCGCTGCTCGGCGGTGAGCCGGGAGAGGTCGATCTCGTCGTGGTTGCGCAGGAAGGTGGCCCACTGGCCGCCGGCGGGCAGCGCCGGGGTGTCCCGCAGCGCCTCGATCACCGGCTCCGGGTCCTGCCGGGCCAGGGCCAGCATGAGCCGGCCGTTGAGCATGAAGTCGAAGAGCATGTGGATCCGGTTGCCGGAGCCGCCGCTGTCGCCGAAGAACGTCGGCAGCTGGTCCGGCTCGACGTTCGCCTCGGCCAGCAGGACCGCGTCGGCGCGGCGCCACTGCACGTGCTGGCGCATCTCGGTGAGGAACTCGAAGTCCTTGGGCGAGTTGGGGTTGCCCGGCTCGGTCAGCTCGATGATGAACGGCACCGCGTCCATCCGGAAACCGGAGACGCCGAGCTGGAGCCAGAACGACATCACCTTCTTGATCTCCGCGCGGACCTCCGGGTTGGCGAAGTTGAGGTCCGGCTGGAACGTGTAGAACCGGTGGTAGTACCACGCCTTCGCGGTGCGGTCGTAGCTCCAGGTCTCGTTCTGCTCGCCGGGGAAGACCATGCCCTGGTGCCGGTCGTCCGGCTCCGTGTCGGACCAGACGTACCAGTTCCGGTACGGCGAGTCGGGCGAGGAGCGGGCGGACTGGAACCAGGGGTGCTCGTCGGAGGTGTGGTTGACCACCAGGTCGATGATCACCCGGATGCCCCGGTTCTGCGCCTGGTGCAGCAGCTCCGCGAAGTCGCCGAGGGTGCCGAAGCGGGGGTCCACGTTGTAGAAGTCGGTGGCGTCATAGCCGTCGTCCTTATTGGGCGACGGGTGGATCGGGTGCAGCCACAGGCAGGTCACCCCGAGCCGGGCCAGGTAGTTCAGCCGGCCGATCAGCCCTCGGATGTCACCGACCCCGTCGCCGTCGGAGTCCGCGTACGTGTCGATGTCGAGGCAGTAGACGACGGCCTCGGAGTACCACCTGTCACCCATGCCGACCTTATGTCTCCGATCGGCCGTCCCGGCAAACGCGAGGCCGTCGCCGCCGTCCTCGGATCGGCGCCGTCCCGACGGGTACGGTGCCGGCATGGGCGCGGACGAGACGCTGCGGGACGTCGACTGGACCGCCGGTCGCTGGCTGCGCGAGCCGGTACGGGTCGAGCGGACCGACGCGGGTGACCTGCTGGTGGAGCCGGGCGCGGAGAGTGACTTCTGGCGGCACACCAGCTACGGGTTCGTGCACGACGACGGGCCTGCCCTGCTCGCCCCGCTGCCCGGCGGCAGCGCCGTCGAGGTGAGCTTCCGGCTGGACTACGGCGAGCAGTTCGACCAGGCCGGGGTGCTGGTCCGGGTGGACGAGCGGAACTGGGTCAAGGCCGGGGTGGAGGTCAGCGACGGCGAGCCGCAGCTCGGCGCGGTGGTCACCCGGGAGGTCTCCGACTGGTCGGTGGCGCCGGTGCCGGACTGGGCCGGGCGCGAGGTCACCGTCCGGGTCAGCCGGGACGGTGACGCGCTCACCGTCCGGGCCCGGGTGGACGACGAGCCGTGGCGGCTCGTCCGGCTCGCCCCGCTCGGCCCGGAGTCAGCGGCGTCCGCCGGTCCGTTCTGCTGCTCGCCGACCCGGTCCGGGCTGACCGTCCGGTTCACCGGCTGGCGCCAGGGCCCGGCCGACCGGGAACTGCACCCCTCGACCTGACCGCACCGGCGTCGACCGCCAGAGGGTGGTCGGTGGGGCGGGTCACCGACAGGTGTGGGGGTCGGATGCGCGGGTACCACTGTCCGATCCCGGCAGCTCTCGGAAGGACGCCCATGGCTCTCGCCCAGAACGTCGACCCGAACCAGTTCACCGGGCTGACGGGCTGGGTGGCGAGCGTGATCGACTCGCTGGGCGCGGTCGGGGTCGCGCTGCTGGTGGCTCTGGAGAGCATCATCCCGCCGATCCCCAGCGAGGTCGTGCTGGCGATGGCCGGCTACCTGGCCGGTGCCGGCCGTTTCCACCTGGTGGTGATCGTGCTCGCCGCGACGGCGGGCTCGCTGCTGGGCGCGCTGGTGCTCTACTGGCTCGGCGTGGCGCTCGGCGAGGAACGGCTCAAGCGCTGGCTGGACCACATCCCGCTGGTGGACTCCGACGACCTGGAGAAGGCCGACCGCTGGTTCGACCGGTACGGCCGGTGGGCGGTGCTGATCGGCCGGGTGGTGCCGGTGGTCCGCAGCCTGGTGTCGGTCCCGGCCGGGGCGAACCGGATGCCGCTGGGTGAGTTCGTCCTGTTGACCACGCTGGGCAGCGGGGTGTGGAACACCCTGATCGTGGGGCTGGGCTACGCGCTCGGGTCGCGCTGGGAGGACGTCGGCCGGTACAGCAGCTGGTTCAACTACGCGATCTTCGCCGTCTTCGCCGTCATGATCGCGAGCTGGGTGGTGAAGAAGGTCCGCAAGCGGCGGGCGCGGCGCGACCGGCAGTCGGTGACCGCCGGTCGCTGACCGCGGCGCCGTCGCTCAGTACTTCGCGGTGATCGAGGTGAACTCCCAGGTGTTCTGGGCGATGCCGGAGCAGTTGGAGACCACTCCCCCGCCCGGGCAGGGGCGGTCCCGGTTGACCGACCAGAAGGTGAAGCGGGACAGGCTGCGGGCCTTGGCCCAGTCCCGGATCTGCGTCCAGGTGGCCGGGGAGGTCAGCTCCTGCTGGTCGGAGAGGCCGTTCATGCCGGAGATGCCCATGTGCGCGTACGCGGTGGCGTCCGACCAGCCGAAGGCCGTCTTCAGCGCGTTCTTCAGGCCCTCCGCCGCGTTGACCGTGTTCTGGTACATGTTCGCGCCGCCGCCGAAGTCGAACGGCATGATGGTGAAGGTGTCGATGTTCGCGCCGAGCGCGGCGGCCTGGTTGATCAGCCGGGTGCCCCAGTAGTTCGGCCCGGTGGTCGAGGTGCCGAACGTGACGATCGTCTTGATCCCCGGGTTGTTCTGCTTGACGATCTTCAGCGCGCCGAGGATCCGGTCCTGCACCACCGCGTTCTCGAACTCGTCGCTGTTCTCGATGTCGATGTCGATCGCCTTCAGCCCGAACGCGTTGATCACCTGCTGGTACGCCCCGGCGAGCGCGGCGGCCGAGGAGCAGTTCGGGCCGAGCTTGTTGCCGCTCCACCCGCCGATGGACGGGATCACGTCACCGCCGGCGGCCCGGATCGCGGCGATGGTGCTGGCGTGCGCGCCGCCCGTGAGCGGCCCACTGCCGTCCCAGGCCGGGGTGCAGCCGCCGCCGGAGAGGACGAACGCGATGGTGAACCACTTGACCCCGGTCGCCCCCATCACCGTCGCCGGCGCGGGCGGGTCGCCCCAGCCCGGGTAGAGGTAGGGCGCGGCGGCCATCGGAGCGGTGCCGCCGGTGCAGCCGGTGGTGGTGGCGGAGACCGGCGCGGACTTCGCCGACTCACCGGAGGAGTTGTACGCGGCCACCGTGTAACTGTGCGCGGAACAGGCGGCCAGCCCGCTGAGGGTGGTCGAGGTGCCGGTGAGGGTGGCCCGGACGGTCGAGCCCTCGTACACCCGGTAGCCGGTGACCGTGCCGCCGACGGCGTTCCACGTCAGCGCGATCGAGGAGGCGGTGGTGCCGGTGACCCGCAGGCCGCCGGGGGTGGCCGGGGCGGACGGGTTGCCGCCGCCTCCGGTGCAGGAGCCGCCGTTGACCGTGCAGTTGGTCGGATCGCCGTTACCGCTGACCACGAAACCGAACGAGGTGCTGGCACCCGGGGCGAGGGTGCCGTTCCAGGACTGGTTCACCGCGGTCACGTGCTGGCCGGAGGTGGTCAGCCGGGCGTCCCAGAAGGTGCCGAGCGAGCTGCCGGCGGGCAGGTCGAACTGGACGTTCCAGGAGCTGATGCTGGCCGAGCTGTCGTTGGTGACGGTGAACTTCGCCTCGTACCCGCTGCCCCAGCTGGAGGTGCGGACGAAGGCGGCGGTGGCGGCGGACGCGGCGGGTGGGGCCACGACGGTGGCCGCGACCAGGGCGGCGGCGAGCGCGACGGCGAATGTCGCCACGCGTGGGGGGCGGAGTTTCACGGTGACCTCCAGGAACCTGTGGTGGGGACCGCCCGGGGGTGGGCGGGGTCGCCGGCCCGCAGGAGGCGGGTCGGTGGTGCGGGAGGACCGGCCCGGCCGCTGCGGTGGGCCGGCGGTGCGGACGGACCGGCCGGGGGGTGGGCCGGGTGCGGACTTGCCGGCCGGGGATGGGCCGACGGTGCGGACGGACCGGCCGGGGGTGGTCCGGGTGGTGCGGCGTGGGCCGCCCCCCGGACCGCCGGGCCGCCACCACC
>NZ_JAGPYL010000081.1:0-30442 GCF_018070095.1 Micromonospora sp. U56 | reverse complement strand
ATCAACCGGCTCAAGGGCAACCGGGCCGTAGCGACCCGCTTCGACAAACTCGCCGTCCGCTACGAAGCCACCGTTCACATCGCCGCGATCAACGAGTGGCTGTGACCGACTTCGACACAGGCCCTAGGAGGGTCGGGGTTCGGGGCGGAGCCCCGAGGTCTTCAGGATCCTGGTCGTCCCCACGTGTGGCGGGCCGGCCCGGCCGATGCCGGCCGGAGGTCGCCAGCAGGCCGGGGCCGGGCCGGCGCGGCCCGCTTGCGGGCCGCCTTGATCCTTAAGAGGTCCATTCGGCAACGCAACGCGGAAGGTGAGTGAGTGCTGCGATTTCAGTTCGAGCTCCGCCCGCTCGATGACGTGCCACCGTGGGGTGGCGACCGGCGGACGCTGCACTGGTTCGGGTTGACTAGCGGCTGGTACTGGATCGAAGCTGACGGGCACCAGCTCCTGCGATACGGCGAGCAGGCGGTACGCCGCTGGAACCTGAGCCGCCCCTACCCGGACTACTACGTCGCCCGGTTCTGGGAAGACCTCCTGGTTTTGCACTGGGCTGTGGCCCAGCCGATGCCTGCTGATGTCGTTCCTGCAGCGGGTTGATCGCATGCACCTGGTAACCGGCGGCGAGCACCGCCTGCACCCACGGGCCCCGGTCGGTCTCGATCCCGACCACCACCTGCGCCGGCTCATCGTTGGCACCGAAATGAACAAGTGCTCACGCCGACGCGGCGGGCACGACATCCCATCAGCGGTCCCGCCTCCCGACCACCGGCAGGGGCACGATCTGTCACTAGGACTGCAAGCGCGTCCCGCAACCGGGAGTGCTCACCGCCAGCGGCTACCGGACCCGAGTCTGCCGCAACCGACCCGGTAACTCTCATTAGCAACCGGTCGGCACGAGGATGGCCGCCGGCGGCCGAGCGCGGACAGTCGCCCGAGGTCGCATACGCGGACAGACCCCGCCGGACAAAGCGCCTAGAACTTGTAAGCGAGATGTCGCCACCTGGTTTCAGCGGGAGCGAGTCGATCAACCCGCTGGGTAGCCCGCCTATGATCGGCACGTGCTTCACTGGCGGCCGGGCACGGTCCGGGTTTTCTACGAGCTACCCATCTTCGTGCCTGTCGCCATTCAAGTTCGCGCCCATGACCTGATCGAGTCAGGCAGCTTCCGCCGGGCCGTGCGCGTGCTGCGGAAGCAAGCTCAGCTTGATCGATCCGAAGCCAAGGAGGCGGCGTCGCGTCTTCGATCCGGAGAGGTCCTACCGGATTTCCCACTGCCCGGTGGGCCTGATTTGGTCAGCCGAGTGCGGGATCTCAGGGTCAGCGGACGTCGCAAGGAAGCGATCTTTGCAGTCCGTTGCGAGCGCAACGTTGGCCCAGCCGAGGCTGAGTCTTTCGTCGACTCCGTCTAGCAGGAGCGCCGGGTGTGACGATGGCCCGGTAGCGGTAGAGGCGGCAAGGAAGCGGCGAACGCTGCGGCCAAGGCTGCGAAGCCGCGCCATTCAACCGCTGGCACCAGGCGAGAGGCAGCTTTGCTTGGCACCCGACCTCACCGGTCGACAGCCTGTGCCCGCTTCCCCCCAGCGGGGGTCGGAGCCTCGTCCCGACCTGATTGCCGTACAGCGCGGAAGTACAGCAACCCACCCAACCGCTGGAGCTGAGCCCAGCCGGCCAGGGCTTGTGACCTGCGCACGCAACCGCCAGCAACCGCCTTGCCGGCAATCCATAGCTTCAGGGCGACCCCGAGGACCGAGACCAGGTCGAGGAGGCCGTTTCACCGTGAGGGGCGCGGGTAGACGATGGCCTGGTCGGACGGGAGGCTTTTAAGGTGAATTACGCCGAATTCGTAGAGGTTGTGGCAAGGCGTGCTGGGGTGCCGTCGGAGAAGGCGGAAGCCGTCAGCCGTGCGACTTTGGAAACGTTGACCGACCGGGTCACTGCCGGTCAGGCGAGCAACATCGCCGAGCAGCTTCCGAGAGAGCTGCGGCAGCATCTGCACAAGACCACCACCGCTATTGGGTCGCAGAACGCCGAGCCGTTCGGACTGGACCAGTTTGTCGAGCGGGTGGCGAGACGTGCCGGGGTCGATGTGCCGATGGCCGATGCCGGTATGCGGGCCGTGCTCAGCACCATCGGTGAGGCCGTGAGCAAGGACGAGTTGGAGGACCTGGTTTCGCAACTCCCGAAGGAGTTCTGGGAGATCATTCAGGCCGGCGCGGGGGTCGAGGTCAGGCCGCGCGGCGCATAGCGGAGGGTTGCCCCAGCTCCGACTAGTTGTTGTGGCAGCCCACAGCCGCATGATCGTTCCTTTGTGCCGAAGAATCGCTGGCGCCCCGCGCGACCCGTAGGACGTGCCAGATCTGTGCCAGGTCGACAGGTCATGCCGGGGGGATTGACGGGGACTGACGGAGAGAGTGGATGGCTGGCCGCAGGTCAGCGCCACGCCAGGTCAGGAGAGTGCGGAAGATCCCCCCTGGCAGTGTGGGGGTCAGTCTTCGGGCGACCTCGCCGACCATGCGCGATGCACAAAAGAGGCCCCCGGGCGAACCGGGGGCCTCAGCGGTGTTACCTCAAGTGTCAGCAAGAGAACAACCGGAAAGGGAAACGCCCTCCAGGGCACCGCAAGACCCACGATAGAAGTGAAGATCCAATTCGGTGTTGTCCGAACGGAAACCGAGCAGCCAACCGAGCAGCCAAACCGGCGAACAGGCGCGGACGAGGGCGGACAGGGGCACCAGTTGGTGCGTGCCGAGTACGCGTGAGAGCAGGAGCCAGGAACGAACTCGTGATGCGTAGATCAGCGACCGACGCGGATGCGATCGGCGGGGTACAGCTCGCGGGAGCCGTCGGCGCGGAAGACGACCAGGACCGGGACGCCTTCGCCCATGACCAGCTCGCGACGCTCGGCAGGGGTGGGCATCCGGGCCGAGGCGGTGTCTCCCTTGAGTAGGGTCACCGTCTCGGTCGGCTCCATGCTGCGGACGAACGTACCGCGCGGGGGTTCTACGATCACGAGCCCTTCCGACCGGAGTAGCGAGATGGCCTGCCGGACGCTTGTCCGGCTCAGCCCATACTCCTGAGCCAGCCGCAGCTCGCTCGGCAGTGACGCGCCGGGCGCGAGGTCGCCGGACGTGATCCGGTCACGCAGTAGGTCGGCGAGCTGCCGGAACACTGCCCGATCCGCGCTGGGGTCGATCACGAATGTGAGCTACGTGTCCAACGGCTCTACAGATGATTGTATCTACAGACCTACGTATGTACCGCGGGTTGGCAGGTGCGGCGGCCGGATGACCAGCTACGGCCCGGCTGCCGTGCCGTCGAGCAGGCCGAGGGGAGATCCGCGGCGTGTCTCGTACGAGGAGTACCTGCTCGCTGTCGTTCCCTGCCGCGCCCGGCACCGGATTCCGATCAATCGTGGCCTCTGGCCGGGGGAGGGGGAGCGGTGAGCAGGCAATCCTCGCGGTTCATGTCCGAGAGGCTGACGGCACGTGCGCCGGTTGCCGGGCTTGGTGGTCGAGGCTCGCTCCGTACCCGTGCTGGCAGGTGGACTGGGCGACCAGCTGGCAGGCCCGGACGATCACGACGCGCTTCCTGGATGGTTCCCGGTGACCAACCACGGCCGGGTCATGCCGATCTGGAGCTGCGGCGGCTGCAACGCTCCCTGGCCCTGCCCCACCCGTCGGCGAGAGTCGCGCCCTGAGTTCGCCGACGCCCCCGTCTCCCTCGCCCTCTACCTCGGCGCCTACCTCGTCCAAGCCGCCGAAGACTTGACGTGGGTGCCAGCCGGCACACTGCATCGAAGGTTCCTCGGCTGGACCCGAGAGGCCGACGGGATGGCGCCAGCAGTACAGCAGCGAAGTACAGCAACCGTGCCAGCCGCACTGGACCGGGACGAGCCCTGCCAGGCCGGATGAGCTCTGACGACGCCTGATCCAACCGGCTCGCGACCGAAGAGGTCACTGGTTCGATCCAGTATGGCCCACCATCAATAAGGCAAGCTCAAGGCCCCTCAATCGAGGGGCCTTGACTCGTTTCTGAGGGTCAGTCGTTGCCCGGAGGCAGCGAGAAGGCAGCAAAGGACTTCAGCACCGGGCGATCCCGCTCAGCCGTGGAGTGCGTGTAGCGGTTCAACGTCGTCGACGTCTGCTCGTGCCCCATCACCTTCGCCACGTCGTTGATCGGTACGCCGTCGGAGACCAGCCACGTCGCGTAGGGGTGCCGCAGATCGTGGAAGCGCCATGCCGCCGGCAGGGCGGCACGTTGCAGGGAGGGCTTCCAGACCCGACTTCGGAAGGTCCCCCGACGGATCGCCTCACCCGTTCCCGTGGTGAAGACGAGCAGCTGCCCGTCGGTTCGGTAGACGCTCTCGTGCTCATTGAGCGCCTGCACCGCGAACGGTGGGATCGGTACCGAACGTCGACCCGCCTTCGACTTCGGGTAGGGCTTGATGCTGACCTGCCCCGACACCTCCTCGGCTACGGGCCCACGATGAGCCTGTACCCGCAAGGGCATGACTGGATCAAGGCCCGCACCGACGCCGGTATGGAAACCGGCAGCCACGACGACATGCACGCGGGCGAGCTGGAGACGTCGCTACTACTACACGTAGCCCCCGAACTGATCCGGGCGGGCAACGAGACCGCGGACTGGACGGCCGACCACCGGCCGCACCTCCTCACTCTCGGCATGGCGGCCTACACCACCAGCGGCGTCATCGGCCGACCCTCACTTGGTACCGCCGAGAAGGGCAAAGCCGCTCTAGACAGCCTCACCCGATCGTTCGGCGAACATCAGCGAAGCCTCGGCATCTGACCGGGCTGGCCGGACTGCCGGCGTGTGATCCGCAACTGATGCGCGACACGGCTCCGCCACGTGATGCGCGACAGCGCCATGAACCTAGGGGCACATCAGTGCGCCTCGGGACGTGCGGATCTAGCCGATGTGAGCGAGTCGGCCATGCGACCGGGCGGCGGGACGCGGTCAACTGGCGCAGTGCACGCAATAAACCGGTGACGTCGGTGGTCATCTCCGCGACACTGGCCGACGTGGAAGAGGTCGAGGTCGTCGTCGCCCATCACGAGCGCGCGACCGTGCGCGTCGGCGACGTGTTCCTGAAAGTCGACGCTGATCAGACTCGCACCGATGTCGAGGTCGAGGCGATGGCTATGGCGCCGATCCCTACTCCGGAGATCCTGTGGCGGAAGCCGCCCGTACTCGCGCTCGCCGCCCTCCCCGGGACGGCACTCGGCCGCCTCGGCGAGCCGTCGACCGCGTCTTCGGCGGCGTGGGCCGCGGCCGGTGCCGCCGCACGGATGCTGCACGACGCGCCGTTGCCGCCATGGCCCGGTCGCCGCCTCGACGAGTTGGCGTCGCGCCTCGACGGTGAATGCGAGTGGCTCGTCACGAACGGCGTCCTTCCCACCGACTTGGTCACGCGCAACCGCCGGGTTGCCGAGGCTGCGCTTCGGCCGTGGACTCCGGTGTTCATGCACGGCGACCTACAGATCGCCCATGTGTTCGTCGACGACGACGAGATCACCGGCGTGGTCGACTGGTCCGAGGCGGGCCAGGGCGATGCCCTGTACGACCTCGCCAGCTTGACGCTCGGGCACGAGGAGCACCTCTGCGACGTCGTCGCCGGCTATGGCACCGACGTCGACCTAGACGTCATCCGCGCGTGGTGGTCATTGCGAAGCCTGCTGGCGATCCGCTGGCTGGTAGAACACGGCTTCGACCCGGCCGCGCCAGGCTGCGAGGTCGACGTGCTGAAATCCCGGATGTGAGGCCGCACGAGCCCGCCTGCCACGAGTGCCGTACGTGATCTGCGTGTTGCGGTGCCGTTCGATCAAAGCCGATGAGCGGCACGTCGTTCCGCCCGCCGCCGAGAAAGCCCGTTGCGAGTGGCCGGCATCAGATGTCTGGTTGATCGGCCACCAATCCCGGGAGAGAACATGACGCGCATGTCGCTGCCCACGCCCACGCTGCACACCGCTCGCCTTCGCCGCCCACCTGCGCGGCATCGACGGCCCCGACGCCCACCACTGGCCCAACGACGCCCGGCTGCTGCGGGCCCTCGTCGCTCCAGGAGAGAACGACGTCGGACTGGCGCTGGAACGCTACGCCCGGCTGCCCGGATACGCCCCGTCGCCCGCTGGCTTCAACCGAGTACCCGCGCACGCCCCGAACCTCGGGGTGATGCTGGAACTGCTGCCCGCGGAGCGGCCCATCGAGTCGCTGATCCGGCTAGACCCGCACATCGCGCAGGTCGCCCGGTACATCGACGGCTTCTTCGGGTTCGACCAGTGGTTCCTCTTCGACACCCGTTGGGCGGCGGCCCACCCGGACCTGGCCCGTTCGCTGCTGCGCTACGCCGCTCACTGGGACCCATACGAGACATAGATTTTTGGCCTCCGGGTCCGTCGGAGGACGATGGCATCTCAGGCCCGGTAGTCTCGAGCCGTGGAGTTGCAGCTCGGTCGAGGTGATGGCTCCACCGGAGCTGTCCGAACCGACCCTGCACCGGTGAACCGGCTGACAATCGTGACCATGCTTGAGGCTGACGACTGGGCAGTGGAACTTCAGTCTCCTCTGTTCCTACGCCCTGGGCAGCATGTATGAATTGAGGGCGCAGTGGTCTTCGTTCGGCAGCTGGGTGGCGACGTGATCCGCTACGACGGGGATGGCTTTTGGCTCTGCGGGTAGTACCCTCCACCCGAAGTGTCAGGCTCTATCGGCATCCGGATCTGCCGAGTTGAGTGCGTTCCGGGCGGCCGCTCCGTCTCTTTCGCCAGCTCCATCGCCAGCCCGTAGATGACCTGGATCGTGGACGCATTTGGGATGATCCGCTCAACCGGTGACCGGGTCGGGAGGCCAGCGCCCACTGGACTTCATGATCGCGCGTCGAACTGGGCGCGGGCCTGAAAGACGCGATCCATGTGTGTCTCTGCCCAAGTCTTGATTGCGACCATCACCGGGAACAGGTCGTGGCCGAGCGGGGTGAGCGCGTAGTCGACGCGGGCCGGCACCGACGCGGTCACGGTGCGGGTGAGCAGACCATCGCGTTCCAGTGTGCGCAGGGTCTGGGTGAGCATCTTCTGGCTGACGCCGGCGATGCGGCGGGCGAGCTCGCTGTGCCGCTGCGGGCCGCTGGCGAGCGCCGCGATCACCAGCGCCGCCCATTTGTCGCTGAGCGTGGTCAGCAGTTCCCGGGTCGGGCAGCCCGCCAGGAACG
Organism: Micromonospora sp. U56; assembly: GCF_018070095.1. Lineage (NCBI taxonomy): Bacteria > Bacillati > Actinomycetota > Actinomycetes > Micromonosporales > Micromonosporaceae > Micromonospora > Micromonospora sp. U56. The sequence continues at coordinate 23,217 of NZ_JAGPYL010000081.1, read as the reverse complement.
CGTCATAGTCGCGTTTGGCCTGCTCTCGTCGTTGCCCAGCGGTCGTCGTCGCCATGTTCCACCACCTTTGCCGGTGCCCTAGGCACTTCCAGGTACCTACTTCCTCACAGTGCCCAAGGATACCTACCGTAATGGCGACCATGACATTGAGCGGAGGACACGGCGATGCGCGCAGTCAGCTATGCACAGTTCGGAGGGCCGGAGGTTTTGCACGTGGCGGCGGACTTGCCGGTGCCGGCGCCGGGGCCGGGGCAGGTGCGAGTACGGGTCGCCGCGTCCGTCGTGCACCCGGTTGACCTCATGATTCGCGCCGGTCGATTCCCGGCACCACTGCCGGCCGGGCTGCCGTATGTACCCGGCTGGGACGTGGTAGGCACGGTCGATGCGGTGGGTCCGTCCGTCGGAGATCTCACTGTGGGTGACGATGTCATCGGCTTCTCGCCCTGGCTGCGCACCACGGTCGGTGCCCACGCGGAGTATGTGGTCCTCGAGGCCGCATGGCTGACCGCCGCGCCCACCCGGATTCCCGCCAGCGAGGCCGCGACCCTGCCGACCAACGGCCTCGCCGCCGCCCAGGCCCTCGACCTGCTCGCGCTCCCGACGGGCTCGTCCGTGCTCGTCACCGGCGCCGCGGGGCAGGTCGGCGGATTCACCCTGGCGCTGGCCCGAGTCGCCGGCCTGCACGCCACAGGAATAGCGGAGGCTGACGACCGCGAGTTCGTCGAGTCGCAGGGCGCGGTGTTCGTGCCGCGCTCGGACGATCCGATCGCGGTAGCGGCGGACAGTTTCGACGCGGTTGTCGACCTGGCACTGATCGGCTCGTCCCTGATGGAACTGGTCAGGGACGGCGGCGGTTACGTGGCCGCCTCACCCCCGCTGCGCCCGGAGCCGGTGAGGGGAATCCGGACGTTCGCACTGGACGTGCTGCCGGACAGCACCCGGCTAGGCGAACTGGTGAAATTGGTAGAAAGCGGTGACATCCCGCTACGGGTCGCCGGTGTTTACTCCTTCGCCGACGCGGCAGCGGCCCACAACCGGCTGGCCCAAGGCGGCGTGCGGGGCGGCGTAGTGATCGTTCCCTAATCTGCCGCACTGGATCACCGCCCCAACACGCACTCTCCTGCCGCTGATATGGCGCGGCGTCCGTGAGCGCGCCTGGTTGACCGCCGGGCCGTGGGAGCAGGTCGGGAGCACTTGAGCCAACGGTCGCTGGCCGGGCGTCGGCGTCAGCCAAGGCCGCTCGGGCCAGCGGCTGCGATCCGCTAACGAACGACCTCCGGGGCCAGCCATCTCAGCCCGGCGGCAGCCGCCTGGTCACAAGCCCGGGATCCGGGGAGCAGGTTGGGAGCAACAGGGTGCACTGAAGGGCCTTCAAACTGCCCACAACGGCAACCAACGGCGCGCAACTGCACCCACCCGTGGCTGCGGCTTCTCGTTTTCGCAGGTCGGAGTCGGTGCAGCGTCCTGCTTCACACGGCGTGCTCCGCGGTCTTGCGCAGCAGGCGAAAGCTATCTATGTCGCCAGGCGGGGGAGTATGCGCTGGTCAGGGCGGTAAGGAGCTTGTTGTGTGGCCTGACCTTGCAAGTGGGAGCAGCCTGGGTGCAGGTGGCGAAGTGGTCACCGCGCCCGAAGTGCTCACCTGGGCCGAACAGTCCGGAAGGCTTTGACCTGCGGTGTTGCGGGTGAGCGGTCCGGCGTGACCTTCCAGAGAACACCGAAGTGGTCAGGGCGGGCTGCTCCCCGCATGGCTGGTACCGGCTGTCGTCCGGGGGCCGCTGACGCCATTCACGAGGGCCACGCTGCATCGAGGTACGGCTTTGGATCCGTCCTGGTGGCACCGGTCTGGGTCCCGGAAGCCGAGACACGATTCCCACCGGCAACCTTCTGAGCAGGGCTTCCTGCTAGCCGACCTTTTCAGCGGCCCCGTGGGTATCAAGATCCGGGACTTTCGCTGGTCACTCGGACGGCGTCCTCAACTGCCGAGACGAGGAGGTTCGTCGCGACGCTACCCACGACTGGAAGGGGGTTCCTCCTGACCCTGCCCGGCGGGTGAGCAACGGCACCCCCTCGTGGGCCAATCCAGGTCAGCAAGGGCCGGAAGGATGTCTGCATGGTGACTCTGTTGGACGGCGTCCTGGCAGACCTGGGGCTGATGAATATCGCTGGTCCCCGGCTGGCCGGAGATCCACAGCCTGCAGTACTGGCGTCACCGCTCGCTGTCGCTGAGTGCGCAACCGCGTCCGTGGCCGCCTGTCTCACGGCCGCCGCTGATCTGGCTTCTGCGCGCACCGGTCGGCGGCCTGACTTCGCGCTCGACACGCAGCATGTGGCGGCGGCGATGCGCAGCGAGGTCTGGCTTCGCGATGCAGACGGGCGGGGTATCGACGGCTTCGCTCCACTGTCCCGATTGTGGCGGGCTGCGGACGGTTGGGTGCGCACCCATGCGAACTACCCGTGGCATCGGACGGCTCTGCTGGCGGCCCTCGGTGTGAACGACGGGCGAGACGCCGACGTGCAGGCGCAGTTGGCTGACGTCATTGCCGCGCGCCCGGCGTTCGAGGTTGAGCGCGTCGTGTACGCCGCGGGAGGGCTGGCCGTGGCGGCTCGTACGCAGGCCCAGTGGCAAGCAGACAGCCAACGAGGCACGGCGGGGACGTCTCCGCTCGTGGGCATGGTGCCGCTCAGCCGTGGCTCGCTGCCGCTAGCCGAACCGGGCCAGTTTCCCGCGTCGGGGGTGAAGGTACTCGATCTGACACGGGTCATCGCCGGCCCCGTTGGCACCCGGATGCTGGGCGCGCTCGGTGCCGACGTGCTACGAGTCGACGATCCGCATCATCCGGAGTTGGCGCTGCACGCCGTCGACGGAGTGATCGGTAAGGCAAGCGCAAACCTGGATGCCAGCACGGCGAACGGCCGTCAAGCTCTGCATCGCCTTCTCGACCAAGCCGACGTTCTCGTGACCGGCTACCGGCCCGGAGCGCTGCGCCGTCTCGGTCTGGACCCTGACCAAGTTGCCGACCAGCACCCCGGCACCATCGTCGTCACGCTTTCGGCGTGGGAAACGGCCGGAACCTGGGGCACACGGCGCGGTTTCGACAGCCTGGTGCAGATCGCCACCGGCATCGGCTGGGCTACAAGCACCGATGGCATCCAACCCGGCGCGCTGCCCTGCCAACTGCTCGACCACGCCACCGGCTACCTCATCGCTGCTGGTGCACTGGCCGCACTGGGCCGACGCGCCCGCACCGGCGACGCCACCCACGTCTCTGTATCCCTCGTCAGGACGGCACGATGGCTGCTCGACCAAGGCAGCACGCCAGTCAGGCAGAGCGCGGGCGATGACCCGAAGCGCCAAGCCGACACCTACCGAACAGCACTCGGAAACGGGTGGAGCACGATCAGCCCACCAGGTCAACTCGATGGCCGCCCGCTGAGCTGGCCTCACCTACCACCCGCCTACGCTCAAGCGCCGCCCAACTGGAGCTGAACGCCCGCGGCCACCCTCTCTGACCTGCGCTGATGCGGACGGACGGGGCGGTGTGACCTCCCAGAGGAGACCGAAGTGGTCACCCGCCCCGCAGCCTCAGCGCTGAGCAACTTCAGATACCGAGTCGATGGCTGGGGCGCGCCGGCGATGCGGCCGTGACATAGGTGTGCGCCTCTGCGTGCCTCCCTCTATCAGTCCGGAGTCGTCCTGCTCTCTGGAAGATCAATCTCAGGTGCACCAGGCTGACCTGGGCCTCCTGCTTGGTGACCTCTTCGGCGCACCCGGAGTGGCCTCAGTTCCGCAGCGTTGTCAGGGTGGTTTGAATGAACTCGGCGATGGTGGGTGCCAGTTCTTCGTCGACGAGGGGAGTTGGGTTGTCCGAGTAGCCGGTGATGTCGAGGTAGAGGTATAGGTTGCCGGCGACGACGCGCAGGGTGTGCATCCCGTCCTGGCCGTTGGCCGGTGGCTGGTAGGCCCAGTCGAGCGCGTCGACGTCGAGCGTCACCCCTGCCGGGCCGGTTGGAGTGAGGGAGGTGGGTTGGTGGGCTTGGTGAAAGTCGAGGGCCTGTTGGACGGTGTCGTGACGTCGGATCCAGAGCGCGATGGTGCCACCCCGGCTCTTCTTTCCCGTGCCAGCGGTGCGCAGGCTGCAGTAGGCGGTGCCGTTGTAGATCTGTTCGTCCGGGTAGCCGGGCATCGAATCACCCAGCCGGTCGTGGAACACATCCAGTGGCAGCTTCCGGCAAAATCCCTCTCCCGGCGCCGGGTAGTCCGACTGTGCCGTGGCGCTGGTCGGCCGAGGCGCGGGGCGGGGCGGGTTGCCTCGCAGCCGGTGGATGCTTTCGGTCACGAAGGCGCCGGTGGCGGTGCGCAACGTGGCGGCTGTCGGCGCTTCGGCGTTCTTGTCACCGGCCCTGGCCAGCACGGTCATCACGAGGTTCCGGTCGAGGACGTGGGCGGTGAGTTCGGACGCGAAGCCGGAATTGGTGTCCCGGTCCTGCCAGGCCAACTTGTCCACGTCGATGTCGGTGCCCGGTGACTCCGACGTGCGCTTGCCCTGGGTGCGAGTGCGGTGAGCGGCAGCGGCTTCCGCCGTGGTCGGGTAGGTGTACAACCACACCGCCACACCACCGTACGGTGGGTCGTAATAGTCGGTGCCCTTCGTGGTGTCCAGATGGCACTCACCCATCAGCGTGTCGGTGAGACCGACCATCTCTACCGTCCCCCACGGGAACTGCCACGCACCGAAGTCGGCGTACCGATGGCCGACGTGCTGCTCCAGCAGTTGAAAGGGAAGGGTCCGGCAGATGCCATGCGACGGGTCGGCGTAGAGCGCCGGGGATTCCACCGATGGCGCGCCCTCGCCAGGAGTGGAACACGCGCCGCCGGCGAGCAGCGCGACCATCACCGCGGCCAGCGCGCGACGCCGCGCGCACACCTTCGTGCCACTCACCCGGGACCTCCGACGGTAGACGGTGAAGCGACACCCTACCGAGCGGGCACCCGCAGCACGCCCGGCCTGCACAGTGGCGGGGCGCGACCGACTGCCTAGTGCCGGGTGAGTTGGCGTTAGCGTGTCGCAGTCGGCGGACGGCGGCCAGGACGCCGGTGGGACCTGTTCCAGGGTTGGCATCACCGTGCAGCAGCTGGCTGTCAGGATGTGACGGCCGGCGCGGCCAACGGCTGACGAGGTGAGGGAGGGTGTCGGCGTGGCGGTGGGGATCGGGGTCAGCGTGCTGGTCGACGGCGAGCGTGTGGACCCGGCCGACGTGCTTGGTGCGGTGACGCCGCTGGCGCAGGAAAACGGCGTCACCGTGGAGAGGTCCGCGTCGGTCCTGCTGCTCACTGCTGACGAGGTCGGCTCGCTGGCGGCGCTCGCGGAGCCCTTAGCCGCTTGGTGGCAACGTTACGGCCCGACCGAGGGCTGCAGCGCTGTCGCCCTGCGGTTCGCTGGCCGATACGGGGCGAGCGAGATGACGTACTGCCTCCCTGACCTGGCGGTGGAGATCGTGCGGGACACCATCCTCGTTGAAAGTGGTCCTGTTTACGGGCCTGGTGAGCGCCCAGGTCTCGTTCGCCGGGTGGGCGCCTGGCTGGTGCGACCGTTCCGTGTCGGCTTCGATGCGACGCAGGTGCAGGTGGTGGAGGAGCACGGTGTTCTGACGGTGGCGTTGGCCGGCCGTGAGTGGGACGACACACCGCGCTGCCTGGAGTTCCAGGCCCGCGATCCGGCTGACGAGCATTACGACCCGGCGGACGACGAAGGCCTGTGCCTGGTCACCGAGGCGCACGCACCCGCTTGGAAGGGACTGCGTGCACTCCGACTGGATCGGGGCTCACTACGCGTGCGGCTGACCCGAGAGGCGGCCACGGAACTGGGGCTGCGCTCGCCGGTGTTCCACGTTCGGCTTCGGCTCGATCCGGCCGGACTGGCGGCGCTGCGCGTAGGGCTCGGCCAGGTATTCGCGCTCACTGCCGCACACACCACCCCGACGCTCGACCTAGGTGATCCGAACGCCACCGACGGCCCTTTAGATATCGACGCCGAACGGTAGGCTCCGGCTGCCCAGCGCCGGTAGCCGGTCGGGGCGTAAAGGCCGTCGCACTGCGCGTCGTCGTGCGAGTCACCGCCGGCCATGGTGGGGATGCGGCGCGGAGTGTGCGGGGCCGCCCCTCCAGGCTCAAGCGCGCTTCGCGTCGTTACGCGACGGCCCTGCGGGCCGCCCTTGATCCTGGAGCCTCTGCGACCCCTCGGGCCGGCCATCTCCGGCAGGCCAGGGGCTTGCCCGGGGTACACGCGCCGCATCCCCACCACGGCCTTGTCGCGGAACTCGCCTTCCGGTCGTGGACGTTTGAAGCTTGGCAGCGCGCGGCCAGGGGAGCCTGCGGCTCCGGTATGGTCTTGGCGCGCGGTGGGAGGGGGTGGCGTGCGAAGCAAAGTGGTAAGAGCGTTTGGGTGGATGGCACTTGGCCTGCTTCCCCCCGGAATCTTGGTCGTCGGGCTGTACCTCCTACCGTCGGCGAGACCGATCTCGGTACCACAACCCGGGCCCTCGTGCGTAGCAGCCGACGAAGCTTTCGCCGCCCGGCTCGCGCAGGATCCCCTGATAACCCAAGCACCCCCCGGAATGACCCAGGTCTTCGCCGAACATGCCCAACCCTGCATCGGCATAGATGACAGTGCCTACATCGGCGGGGCCAACGCCGTGTACGCGTATCCGGAGCAGATGAAGACCCTTCCGGATGTTTACGGCTTCTATCGCGAGGTCGGGCAAGCTAGCGGTTGGCAGATGGCCGATGGGAATCAGCTGTGTGGCATCAAGGTGGTGCAGGGTCGGCCCCTACGGTTTCTACTAACGATCGACGGGGGCCTCTGGGAGGGGCGCCGCCCGAGCTACTATGTCGAGATTCAGTACGAAGGTATAGACGAGCCAGGGTTTTCCTGCGAGCCGTGACACGCCCTGAAGCGCCCAGCTCCAGCCCGGCCGCGGCTCCACGGCTAGGGTGGGTGGGCCCGTTCGGCTCAGGGTCGGCGAACTATCGAGCAGGGCGCCCAATCGGGCGGTGGATTCGTCGGGTCAAACGATAGACGCCCCGAGGCTGACGGAGCGCTTGAGACGGCCGTTGACGACGTACTTCAAGGTGCGCTGTTCTCCGCGTCGGTTGCGGGTCAGCGCGCTGAGCAGGTCGCCGGAACGGCGACGTCGAAACGGATCGGTGTCGCTTCGACATGTACCGGGCTCGCCCCGCATCCGGCGGCGCCGAGCATCGCCCAGGCCTTGTGACCCGGATAGGTCGGGTCACGCCATGTCATGCCAATGAGCGACCAGCGTGCTGCCGAGGCGGTCCAGGTGTGGGCCTGACGTCACACTGCCGCGATCGGATACCCGATCGCGGCGATGTCCTCGTGCAGCCCGGCAACGGTCACTTCTGGGTTCAAAGCCTGCACAACTACGTCAGTGAGCGGGCGGTGTGCGACGACGTGCTCGACCAACGTCGGGTCCACCTCGATCTCGTAGTAGTCCTCGGCGAACTTGACGTACCGGTCGACGATGTCGTCGAGCAGGACCTCGAGCTCGGTCTCGTCGGCTGTCGGAGCACCGATGAACAGCGGCACCTCGCCCCGCTCGCCGATGAAGCAGTAGGCGCGTAATAACTCACCATCCAGGGCCGCGCCTGCCGATGCCTGCCCCGAAGCCGGAACGCACGGTCCAAAAGATTCCTGGACGTCCGGCCCTGGCACCACCTGGCTACTTGCGTGGCTACTCGGATCGTCGGCGCCATCGGCCACGGACCCGCCGGGGGGAGCGTGGTCGCCGTAGTCGGCCAGTGTCTATGGCTGTCATCGCCATAGGGGCGCCGTAGCACCTTGACGGGGCGTTCGGTTGCTCGCCGTTTGCGGCGGTCGCGATCGGTCAGCGCGCGATGGAGAGGACCGCCTTGCCGTCGACGACGTCGACGGTTCCACGGATGTCGAAGGTGACGGTTTCCTGCCAGGAGGTGCCGGCGCCCGAGGAGCGGACGACGGTCGCGGCGGCGACGCCCTGGGCGGGACTCGTCACCGACACCTCGCCGCCCGTACCCAGCGTGAAACTCAGCTCTGGATACCGGACGATGCTCCAGGCCACGATCTTCACCGGCACGCTGCTGCTCGCGACGAAGGGGCAGCCCGAGGGTGCGAGTTGATTGCGGCGCGCGCATCCGTCCACGTGGGCCCGTGCCTGCTGCTCGACGTCCTGGCGCACGCTCTCGCGGACCTGGACCGGCGAAGGCGAAGCAATCGCGCCCCCGGCGAACGCGATCACCGGCTCCGCCCGGTAGAGCGGATGCTCCGGGAGGGTGACCCGGTAGGCGCCCGGGAAGGCGACGAGGCTCCGTGCGGTCGCCATCGGCAGACTGGAGCCGGCGACGATCAGCTGGCCGGTCGCCGCGGAGTCCAACCGGAGCTCGAGCAGCCCGTCCGTGATCCGCCACGACGGCAACCCTCGCATGCCGCGCTCATTCATCAGCGGCAGCGTGACGGTGATGCGCGGGCCGCCGAAGTCGTAGCTGGCATGCACGGTCGCGCTGGCGCCGGTCCAGTTCGCGCGCTCGATGCTCAGGTTGCGCGGTGGGGTGTAGCCGGGGCTGCGTAGAGTGCCGTTCGTCAACAGCGACAGGTCCGCCCGCTCGTCGACCCCGGCGACGGGCCCCGGCTGCCCGATCGCGGAGCCGTCGGCGAGCAGCTCACGCGCCTTGGTCGCGTCCCGGTCGGCCAGCGCGTCGAAGTACGTGCGTACCGCCGCTTCCGGCCCGATGAACCGTGGCACCAGCAGCATCGCTGCCGTACAGAGGAGCGCGAGCCCAACGATCGTGGTGATCAGCACGACGGGCCAGAGCCGACGGGTGCCCCTGTCCACCGGTGGTCCGAGCCCACCGCCGACGGGAACCGGGGATGGTACTGCCCGGTGCGGGACCGCACCGGGCTGAACCGGGCCGCAGCGCGGGCAGGACGCGGAGACGAGCGGAGAGCCGCAAAAGGTGCAGTACCGGTGCGGCTGTGGTTCGTTCACCCGAGCTCCTTCTCTTGATCTTCCACGCTGCTACGACGGGTCGCGGTCAGCGGTGGGCACGAACACGACCTTCCCGTCGATGACGCGGCCGATGCCAGACACCGAAAACGTCGTACTGGAGGCGAACTCTGGCGCAACCCGGGAATTGCTCCGTCCGGTCACCTCCGCCGCCCCCGCTTCACCGACGACCCAGGCCTCCGCACCGCCGGACGTCAACTGCAACCGCAAGGTCGGGTAGTGGGTGATCGTCCAGTTGATATTCGTGACGGGCCCGTTGCTGACGCCGCGGAACGGGCACCGGGGCGGCGCGAGCTCGCCGCTCTCCGCGCAGGCGTCGAGGTACGCCCGCACCTGCGGCTCGATGGCCTCACGAACCGTGGGTCGCAGCCGTACCAACAGGCGTTCGGTTTCGACGGCCCCCGCCCACACGGTGATGGGCGGCGCTTCGCGGATCGCGTTCCCCACCGGCATGATCAGGTACGCGCCCGGAAACACCACCTCAAGCCGCTGCCGACTCGCCGGTACCGCAGTGCCAGAGACCAGGAACGCGTCCCACCCGGCGTCGTTCCGCGGCAACGGCAGCGGCAGGAGTCCGTCCTGGATTTTCCAGCCGGTGGACTCGTCGTCCCGGATCAACGTGAGGTTGAGCTGACGCTTCGCATGTTTTATGCCGTAATCGACCTTTACTGTGCTGGTGTCGGTGACCGAATACAGCACCTCGACTTCCACATCGCCGGGTGGGGTGTATCCGGGGTCGTTCAGGATTCGGTCGGTCAGCATCGGCGGGTCGGCCCGTTCGGGCGAGCCGGGATCGAGGAGCGCCAGGGCCTTGTCGGCGTCTCGCTCGGCGAGCGCCTCGAAATAGGAGCGGGCAACGTCATCGGGGCCGTCCGGGAGCCACCGGAGGACCAGCAATGGCACCGCCGCCACGATGAGGAGGACGGCGACCGCGCCGGTCAGAATCAGCGACCAGGGCCGGCGGAGCCGGGACTGCCCGCCGGTCGGCGCATCGGCGGGGGGCGGGTAGGCCGCGGGCTGGTGTCCCGCCTGCCCGGCCCCGCAGCGGAAGCAGAATCTCGGGCTGCCCGGTACCGGCGCACCGCAGTACGGACAGTACCGAGCCGGCTGTGCATCTGTCATCGGGACACCTCGCTGGTCAGGTGGGCGACACGTCGTTGCCGCTGGTGCGGAGGCCGGATGGTGGAGAGTCAGCGCGGAACGAACAGGATCTTGTCCCCGGTGGCACGCGCGTCCCCGTGCAGGGCGAACGATGTGTTCTCGGCGAGGACCTTGCCGCGTACGGTCACTGTCGCTGTGCCCATCCTGCCGACGACCTGTGCGTCCCCAGTGGGCCCGAGCGTGATTTCAAGCGTCGGGTACCCGGTGATCCTCCAGGCGACGTCCTTCGCGGGAGTCGGGCTGTAGGCCGAGAAGGGGCACCCCTGCGGCGCCAGTTCCGCACTCGCGGCGCACTTGTCCAGGTACGCCCAAACCTGCGTTTCGATCGCCTGGCGGGCGCCTTCCCGCATGCGTGTGCGGATAACGCCCGCCTCCCTGGCGCCTGCACGCACCCGGACCGAGGCCGTCACCTCCCGGATCGGATGGTCGGGCAGTGAGACGAGGTAGGAACCGTGGAACACGAACTCGATGTAGCCGGCCGGCGCTCGTGTGCCCGCGATGAGGAGCGCCTCGAACCCGTATTCACCGGAGGGCGGCGGCATCGGGGGCAGACCGTTGATGCTCCACGGCTGCCGCTTGCCGTTGGCCCCGTCGCGGATCAGCGTGAGCCCCGTCCGCTCCCGCTCACCGTCGAGTTCGTAGTCTCCCTCTACTGTCGCGACGTCGTCGCGAACGTCGGCCACCTTGATCCGTAGGTGCTGAGGCGGGTGATATCCGGGATCGCGCAAGGCTGCTCCGCTTGTCAGCATCAGCGGGGCCGCATTCGCGACATCCTGGGAGAGCATGGATCGCGCCCGATCAGCATCACGGTCGGCGAGCGCCTCGAAGTAGGCGGCGACGGTGTCGCGGGGCGACATGGGGGACCCCTGGCGATAGAACGTCACCGCCGCGACCAGGACGACGCCGGCTGCGGCGACGGCCGCGACCCGGTGCCATCGGCGCCACCGGCCGGGCCGACGGCGGAGGGCCCCGGCCGCCTCCTTGTCCGCTCCGGCGGTCTCCCGGGCCACGGGCGCGGGCCGCTGCCGGGGCAGGCCGCATTGGCCGCAGTAGGCCGCCTGCGCCGGGACGACGGCGCGGCATCGCGCGCACTGGGTGCCGGACCGGGGTGGACTTCCCAGCCGCCGTGCTTCTTGCGGCGCATCGACCGGCATGGGCGGGGCGACCAGCGAAGCGGTCCACGCGGGTGGGGGGACGGCGGTGCCCGCGGCCGGCGTCCGCACCGTGGCAGGGCCGCCGTCGTCCGGCACATTCGGCGGCGCGAACTCGACGATGGACGCGGGTGCTGCGGGTGACGGCGGGGACGCAGCCGGTGTGGGCGGGCGGGGATTGAAGGCGGGCGCATGCGTCGGGGACGGCACGGTCGCCCGGTGCTCCCGTCGCTCGGTGGCTCGCCGGACAAGTTTCACGGTAACGGCGATCAGCAGCCCGCCGAGGGCACCCAGCAGGCCGCCCAGAAGAGCGCCGTTCGTCCGCGGCGACGGACCGTCTGAGTTGGCGTCCGTCGAGCCGTACGCCGGCGCGTCGCCGACGAGAGCCACGGGTACGTCGCCCGCCCGGACCGCCGTGCCGCGCGCTGATCCGGTATCCACCGCCGTCGCCGCAGCACCGATCCTGCCCGACATGGCCACGCCCGCGGTCGCGACGGCGTGATCGGCCGGCGAGGCGTGTGCGGGGGCCGCCCCGAGGCTGGTCAGCAGCACCAACTGACCAAGCAGCCCGAGGCGAACCAGCCACGGGCGCGCCGAGCGGTAGGCGAGCACGGTTCCCAACTCCTTGAGCGACAAGTGCTGCAGCCTATGGGAATCCGGCCGCCGACGCTGCCCCTCCAATCGACGAAACTGAGCTGTGTCAAGGAGCTTGGACAGTGTCTCGTGGGTTTGCTGGTCAGGCTGCGGTACGCAGTCTGTGATCGGTGAGCGCTTCGGCTGGGGTGCGGTAGCCGAGGGTGGAATGCAGGCACTGCCGGTTGTAGAACACTTCGCTGTATTCAGCGACGTCCTGAGGCCGTAGGCCTCGTCCGGCGCGGCCCACCGCACCGGCACGCCAGCGTCGACCCGCGGCCGTTTCAGGCCGATAGGTGAGCCGGAGGTGCCGGTAGAACTCGGCCTTGTCGGCGGGGTCGGCCCGCCGTGTCGACGACCCGTCGCGGTTGCGGCACCCTGTTCCTGCGCGGTGAGCTGACCCGGGCCGGGAAGACGGTGCTCAGCGCGACGTTCCGGGCCCTGTTCGGACGCCGCCCGTAGCGCCTCGGCCGCACGACGGGACGCGCCACGACCGTCGGCCGGTCCCGGGGCGGCACCCGGGGGCGCTACCAGTAGTTGGGCTGGTCCAGCGGGCCGCCCTCCGGCCGTGGCGCTGTGAACAATATAACCAACATGGGGCTAGACGCCGGTGAATCTTGTTAGGATTCCGCATTTCTTCATGCCGCCACCATTGAAGAAGGGGTCCGTCCAAATGCATATAGTGGACACCGCGCGCTATCCACTGGCCGACCCGGGAAGCGACGCATGGGAACGCGTCGTTTCCCGAACGCGCAGCGAACTGCGCGAACTCGGGTGCAGCGTGCTGCCGGGGTTCATTCTGCCGAGCAGCTGGGAGGCGCTGCGGCGGGAAGGCGCCGGGGTCGCCCCGCTGGCGTACTACGACGTTGAGGAGACCAACGTCTACAACATCGCGTTCGACGACGACCTGCCGGCCGAGCACCCGGGCCGCATCGTCATGCAGCGCGGCAACGCGTTCGTCCCGCGCGACCGGATCCCCACCGACAGTGTCATCCACCGGCTCTACATCGACCCGTCGTTCGTGCGCTTCGTCGCCGCCTGCTTCGAACTCCCGGAGCTGCACGAGCTCGCGGACCCGCTGTCCGGCCTGGTGCTCAACGTCGTGCAGCCCGGCATGGAGCACCCGTGGCACTTCGACACCAACGAGTTCACCGTCAGCATGCTGACCCAGGAGCCAGAGGAAGGCGGCGTCTTCGAGTACTGCCCGAACATCCGTTCGGCGGGCGCGGAGAACTTCGGCGCCGTCCGTTCGGTGCTCACCGGCGCCGACCGCTCGCCGGTGCGAGCCCTGACCCTGCGCCCCGGTGACCTCCAGCTGTTCAAGGGCCGGTACGCGCTGCACCGGGTCAGCGCGGTGCGCGGCGCCACCGCCCGGCACTCAGCGATCTTCGCCTACTCCGAACGCCCCGGCGTGATGGGCAGCGTCGCCCGTACGCGGCAGCTGTTCGGCCGGGTCCTGCCCGCGCACCACGACGCCGAGCGCAATGCCGTGCGAGTCGACCAGTTGCTGGATTAGTAATCGCGAGGAGCCGCCCCCGTGCGTTTCGACCGGACCGGAAAAGTTTCCCTCGACGGCATCTACACGCAACCCGATCCCCGCGCCTATTTCACCACCCTGCGTGAGCTCGACTATTACATTCCCCAACTCGCCAAGCCCTATTTCCAGCAAATCATTGGGCAGTACCGCCAATCGCGGCAGGTGGCCGTCCCGACCGTCGTCGACGTCGGCTGCTCCTACGGCGTCAACGCGGCGCTGCTGCGCTGCGACGCCACCATGGACGACCTGTACGACCGCTACGCCGGCGCCGAGTGCACCCGCCAAGCGCTGCTGGAGCGCGATCGTGAGCTGGTCCGGGCGCACCGGTCCCCGGCCCGGTTCGTGGGGCTGGACGTGTCCCGGCCGGCGCTGGGGTACGCATCGGCGGCCGGGTTCCTCGACGACGTCGTGCAGGCCGACCTCGAGGCGCGCGAACCCACGGCGCGGCAGCGCGCCCTGTTCGCCGGTGCCGACATCGTGATCTCCACCGGATGCCTCGGCTACGTCACCGGCCGGACGCTCGTGCGCGTGGTCGACTCCCGCCGGGACCGGCTGCCGTGGATGGCGCACTTCGCGCTGCGGATGTTCCCGTTCGAACCGATCGCCGACAGCCTCGCGGCCCTCGGTTACGACACGGTGCGGGTGGACCGGACGTTCCGGCAGCGCCGTTTCGCGTCCGACCGGGAACAGCGGCAGGTGCTGGAGACGATGTCCGCCGCCGGCGTTGATCCGGAGGGTCTGGAGAGCGACGGCTGGTTGTACGCTCAGCTCTACGTTTCCCGGCCCATCGGCACTCCCGACCCTTTGACCTTTGACGTTGACCAGTCACTGACCCAGAAGGCCGCCCGATGAGCGGCGAATTCCAGGAGACCGAGTGAGCACGTTCAAAAACGAGGACACGTTGCCGCGGGTGCCGTTGCCCGCGCTGGAGGACACCTGCGCCCGGTTCCTCGAGTGGTCTGCGCCGCTGCTGACGGAGGAAGAGTTCGCCGACACCGAGGCCGCGGTGCAGGAGTTCGGGCGGGCCGACGGTCCGGGGCCGAAGCTGCACGCCGATCTGGTGCGGTACAACGCGGACCCGGCCACGCACAGCTGGTTGGACACGTTCTGGCCGGCGCGCTATCTCGGTCGCCGGGACCGGATCGCGTTGAACGCCAACTTCATCTTCCTGTTCCGCGACACGCCGTTGCGCGGGTTCGCCGAGCCGCAGGTGGAGCGCGCCGCGCGGCTCATCGCCGCCGCCGTGAACTACAAGACCCAGCTCGACGACGAGCGCATCCCGCCGATCGTGACGCGCGGGCAGCCGTTGTCGATGGAGCAGAACAAGTTCCTGTTCTCGACCACCCGCATCCCGGGGCCGGTGCAGGACACCGTCCGAGCGCCGTACAGCGACGAGATGCCGGGCCCGTCGACGGCGCGGCACATCGTGGTGTTCCAGCGCGGCAACGCGTTCCGGATGGACGTGGTCGGTCCGGACGGGCGCCCGTACTCCCTCGACGACCTGGCGGCCGGCCTGCGTGAGGTGCAGAAGGCCGGTGCCGTGGCCGCGACGGCCACCGCGGCCGGTCATCTCACCACGATGGCCCGGGCCGAGTGGGCGGCGGCCAGGGACCGGCTGGCGGCACTGGATCCCGGTAACGCCGCGGCGCTGGACACCATCGAGACGGCGCTGTTCTGCGTGTGCCTGGAGGACCTGACGCCGGCCGACGACCTGGCGGCCTGCGACCAGTTGCTGCACGGCGACAGCGGCAACCGGTGGTTCGACAAGGCGGTGTCGATCATCGTGTTCGCCGACGGCACGGCCGGCATCAACGTCGAGCACTGCGGGCTGGACGGCACCACCATCCTCAGCTTCGTCGACACGATGCTCGCCGCGCCGCCCGAGGAGCACGCCGCGCAGTCGGGTGCGGCGGCGCAGGGGGTGCCGGCGATCGAGCCGGTCACGTTCGTGCTCGACGACGCGCTGCGGGCCGACATCGCCGCCGCGGCACGGTCGTTCGCCCAGTACGGCGCGGACACCGCCACCGTGACGCTGTCCTTCGACGAGTTCGGGGTGGACGAGGTCAAGCGGCTGCGGATGTCGCCGGACGCGTTCGTGCAGGTGGCATACCAGCTCGCGCACAAGCGGGCCAAGGGCTTCATCGGCGCCACGTACGAGTCCATCGCCACCCGCCAGTACCTGCGGGGGCGGACCGAGGCGATGCGCGTCGTCACGCCCGAGGTGCTGCGGTTCGTGTCCGTGATGGACGATCCTGCCGCGTCACCCGACGAGCGGCGGGCGGCGTTCCGGGCCGCGGCCGACAAGCATGTCGAACGGGCGAAGCAGTGCCAGGCCGGTGCGGCACCGGAGCAGCACCTGTGGGAGCTGCAGCTGATCCAGAAGCGGCGTGGGGCGGCGCTCGGCGTGCCCGAGTCGTCCCGGCTGTACGAGACGCCGGGGTGGCTCAAGATGCGCGACGACTACCTGAGCACCAGCTCGGCGCCGTCGACCAGCATCCGCTACTTCGGGTTCGGGGCCACCAGCAGTCGCTGCATCGGGATCGCGTACGTGCTGCTGCCGGACCGGTTCAACCTGTACCTCAGCACCCCGCGCCCGGTCGCCGGCATGATGTACACGTTTTCCGACCGGCTCCGCGAAGCGTTGCGTGAGCTGCGCGACCTGCTCGACGAGCGGTAGCCAGGGTCAGGGGTCCGCCGCCGGCCGCTCGATCTCCGCGACCTGGTGGTCGGCGTGGCGGCGGACCCGGTCCCGCAGCGCGTCCCAGGTCTCGGCGGCGAGCCCGCGAGAGATCGCCCGGGCGTTGGCTGCCCGGGTGTGACGGTGCGTTGAGTTTGCCCTGGTGCCGGCCTTGAGTGCGCCAGCCGCCGCCGTCGGGGATGTTGCCGAGCTTCTTGACGTCGACGTGCGTTGCGTGGGGCACGAGGACCTCCCGGGGTGGCGGAACCTTCGACAGGCTCCACTCCACCCGGAGGTCCTCACCTATTTCAAGATCCCAGCCGGGTCACCAGCGCCCATGGACAGAGCGGTGACACATCGTGGGACGTTGATTACAAAGGGTGTCGCGCAGGGGGGTCGCGCGGCTACCGTGACCACGGCATCGATTCATGCACCTAGATCATTCGGTCAGGAGCGACGATGACGACGATTCCCGCCGTGGACCTTCCGTTCCTCGACATCACCGCGCCGGACTTTCGGTTCGACTCTCCCGCGGTCGCTGCGGCACGCGCGGCGAACTGGTGTGCCATGACGCCGATGGGACTCATCGTGCTGCGCCACGCCGAGATGCACCAACTGCTCCGCGACCCGCGGCTGGCGCAGAGCGGCGAGCGCTACCTGGAGCTGATGGGCATTTCCGACGGACCGCTGTACGACTGGTTCGTGCCGATGATCCTGCACCAGCGCGGCGCCGACCATCTGCGCCTGCGGCGACTGGTCAGCAAGGCGTTCTCGCCACGGATGATCGAGGGCCTGCGGCCGTTCATGCGTGACACCGCGACGAGTCTGACCGCGGCGATCGCCGAGCGGGGCGAGTGCGAGTTCATGGCAGATTTCGCCGACCCGATGCCGGTGCGGGTGATGTGCGCGCTGCTCGGCGTCCCACCGACCGATTACGAGTTGTTCCGCCGCTGGTCGACCGATGTCGGACTGGTCTACAGCTTCACCCTGCCGCAGTTGCGTACCCGGGTGGAGGAGGCCGTCGTGGGGCTGCGTGCGTACGTCGACTCACTGATCGAGCAGCGCCGCGCCGAGCCGCGGGACGACCTCCTGTCGGCGCTCATCGCCGCTGAGGAAAGCGGGGACCGGCTCAGCACTGAAGAACTGCGCAACCTCGCCCTGACCCTCGTGTTCGCCGCGCACGACACCACGCGTAACCAGCTCGGTCAGGCGCTGGCGACGTTCAGTGAGTACCCCGACCAGTGGCGGCTGCTCGCGAAGCGCCCGGAGCTCGCGCCACAGGCCGTGGAGGAGGTCATGCGATGGGCGCCGGCGGTACCGACGATCTTCCGGTTCCCCGTCGAGGACCTCGACGTGCACGGTGTCCATGTCCCAGCGGGCACCTTCCTGCTGCTCGGCACGCACGCCGCCAGCCGGGACCCGCTCGCCGTCGACGACGGTGACCGTTTCGACATCACGATCCACCGGCAGGTGCCGCACCTGACCTTCGGCGGTGGACCGCACTACTGCATCGGCGCACCGACCGCCCGCGTCGAGATGGCCGAGTCGCTGATCGCGCTCAGCAGTCAACTGGCGCCGCCGTCGATAGCCGGCCCCGTCACCTGGCGTCCGCCCACCGCCATCCATGGACCCGAGAGCCTGCCGCTCCGGTTCGGGCGGCGTTGAGCATGCACCGCGCCTGGGTCGTCGGCGGCACGGCCGTCGCGCTGCTCGGTGCCGCGACCATCGGGGCGGCGCGGGCGGCGGTCGCCAGGATCGAACGCAACCCGGACCCCTTGCCGTATGACCGGCTTGCTCGGGAGCCGCAGGGCGAGGAGGTGCTCGTCCCGCGTCCGGACGGAACGGTGCTGCGCGCGATCGTGACCGGGGACGGCCCGCCGGTGGTGCTCGCCCACGGATATGGGGCCTCGCTGCTGGAGTGGAACGTGGTGTGGGACACCCTGGTCGCCCGCGGTCACCGCGTCATCGCCTTCGACCAGCGCGGCCACGAGCGCTCGACGCTCGGTTCCGCCGGTACCGGCTCGAAACCCATGGCGGCGGACTACGCCGCCATTCTGGAGCACTTCGACGTGCGGGACGGCGTGCTGGTCGGCCACTCCATGGGCGGGTTCATCGCGGTCCGTGCTGTACTCGACCACCCCGAGCTGGCCCGGCGCCTGCGCGGCCTGGTGCTGTTCGCTACCTGGGCGGGCCGCATCCTCGACCAGGCACCGCAGAATCGGCTGCAGATTCCGCTGCTGGAAACCGGTCTTCTGCAGCGGCTCGCGCGCACTCGTGCCGGTGGTGTGCTGTTCGGAGCCGCGCAGTGCGGCACCCGGCCGTCGCCGGCCATGATCTCCGTGTTCCGGGACGTCTTCGTCCGTCAGAGCCACCAGCCGCTCATTCCGATCGTGCGGGCCTTCAGCCGAGAGGACCGTTACCCCCGGCTGAGCGAGATCACCGTACCGACCGTCGTCGTGGTGGGCTCGGCGGACCGCTCGACGCCCCCGAGCCACTCACACCGGCTCGCCGCCGGCGTGCCCGGAGCGCGGCTGGTGACCGTGCCCGATGCCGGACACCTGCTCAACTGGGAGGCGCCCGATGTCCTCGTCGAGGTCATCTCGTCACTCCAGCAGTAAGCACCCACGCAGCCGGCCGGACCCGTGATCCTGGTGGTGAAGGACTACCGACGGGGGTCCTGTCGTACCTGGTCAGCTCGCGGCTCCTGCCGCCGTCCGGGCGTTCAGTGGGGAAACGCGCGGGGGACGCGTGCGCTGAGCAGTTCGTCGCGGAACGCTTGGATGCGGGTGATGACCTGTCGCCTGCCGATGGTGTTCTCGATGCGGTCGAGGTACAGGCATCGGGCGGCGAGTTTGTCGAGGTCGACGGTGAAGTAGATCGTCATCAGCGGGTTGACGAACAGGTCGCCGCCGCCGGTGCGCCGGGTGAACCGGACGTCTCCGAACGCGCCGCTGGTGGCGGCGGCGATCTGTCCTTGGACGATGCTCGGCCGGTCCGGGGTGGCGGCCTGGGCGTCGGCGACAGCATCGCGGTACAGCGCCGCCTCCGGGCTGGAGCCGGGAATGGACAGGGCGCCGAGGTAGCCGCCGTCGCGGTCGAGTGCGGCGAGGTTCTCCAGCACCTGGACGTGGTTGACGCCGTCGTAGGCGTCGATGCCGAAGCCGAGACTGGTCACCAGCTTGACCGGCACGTCCAGCGCGGCCACGGCGGCCAGGCTGGTGATGTCCTCCACCGGGGTGCCGAGATCGCTTTCGTCGCCGCGCAGCAGGACATCGGTGCCGCCATCGGCCAGCACCACCGCATCGATGTCGAGTTGTTCGACCAGGTACCGGTACGCCGCCCGTAACGGTTGGACACCGAGCGGCGGAAAGGCGTACACGGTCGACGGCAGTTCCCGAGCCGCCAGCCACCGGGCGAGCGTCCGTTCGGGGAAGTACCAGTCCGGGCTGCCAGTGTCCGGCTGCACCGCGGCGACGTGCTCCGCTACCCACGCGTCCCGGTCGATCAACTCGAGCTGGGAGAAGGACAGGCTGGCCAGGTGCACCTGTGCGCCGCCGCGCCACAGGGCGAACGCCAAGGGCAGCCCGGCGTACACGTCGAACCCCCCGCCCGCTCCGGCGATGAGGATGCTGCGCGCCGGAGCCAGCGCGGCAAACAGCGGCGGAACGGCCAACGAGAACGCACCGGGGTCGGCCGGCAACGCGGCAGGGTTCATCACCGCTCAATGATCAGCCACGCCCGTGCTACCCAAGCCACCGTGACCGGCAACAGCGATCGGGTGTACGCACATGCCGCTGACGCCTTCGGGCGGTGTGAGATCGATCGCCCGTGGGAAGGCCCGGGCGAGCCCGAGATGTTGTCCGACACATGCCGGATACGGATGTGGTGGTTGTCGGGGCCGGGCAGGCGGGGCTGGCCAGTGCGTACCACCTGCGCTCCTCCGGTCTTGACTTCGCTGTCCTGGACGCCGACGCGGCGCCCGGCGGGGCCTGGCAGCACCGGTGGCCGACGCTGCGGATGGCGACCGTGCACGGCATCTTCGACCTGCCCGGAATGCACTTCACGCCTCCACCGCCGGACGAACCGGCCGCCGAGGCGGTGCCGGCCTATTTCGCGGCCTACGAGCGTGAGTTTGGCATCGACGTGCAGCGGCCGGTCGCCGTCACGGCCGTCCGGAACGCCGGCGACGGAGGACTCCTCGTCGAAACCGACAAGGGCACCTGGACCACCCGGGCATTGATCAACGCGACGGGAACGTGGACCAGGCCCTTCGTGCCGTACTACCCCGGACAGGAAACGTTCCACGGGCGGCAGCTGCACACCGCCCACTACCGGGGACCGGCGGAATTCGCCGGGAAGCGGGTGGTTGTCGTCGGGGGCGGAACGTCGGCCGTGCAGCTCCTGGTCGAGATCGCCGACGTCGCGGCGACGACCACCTGGGTCACCCGCCGCCCGCCGGTCTTCCGCGACGGGCCGTTCACGCCGGACTACGGACGCGAGGTGGTCGCCAAGGTGGAGGCACGGGTACGGGCCGGCCTGCCCCCGGGAAGCATCGCCAGCGCGACCGAGCTGGCGTGGACACCGCAGTTGCTCGAAGCTCGGGAACGCGGCCTCCTCCGACGCCGGCCGATGTTCGACCGGATCGTCCCCGACGGCGTCCAGTGGCGCGACGGCACGGCACAGCACGTCGACGTCATCCTCTGGTGCACCGGCTTCCGGCCGGAGCTCGAGCACCTGGCCCCGCTGCGGCTGCGCGGGCCCCGCGGCGGCATCGTCGTGGACGGCACCCGGGTGGTCGCCGACCCCCGTATCCACCTGGTCGGCTACGGGCCGTCCGCGAGCACGGTCGGCGCGAACCGGGCCGGGCGGGCAGCGGTCCGCGAGCTGCGCGCGCTTCTGGCGGCGCCCGCCCCCGCCTGACCGGGCGGCGACGGTGGATCCGGCTGTGGTGACTGACGGGTCGCGGGCCGTGGCCCGGTCAGGGGATCGCGGTAGATCACGTGGCTGTCCATCATTGGTGCCATGACGTCGGTAGGTGGCCAGCGGGTGAGGGATGCGGACGGTCGAGCGCACAGTCCTGTGGAGCAGCGACTGATCGAGTCCGTCGCCTGCGGCGAGGTGCTCGATCTGGCCGGTGACGGGCCGGTCGACGAGGCAGCGATGCGGTCCTGGGGCGAGGAGCGGACGATCTCGGCTTCGGTCATCCGTGAGCTCGTCCGCGGCCGTCTGGTCAGCGAACCCGACCCACACGGCCTGCGGCTACGCGGAGCCCGGATCGCCGGTCAGATCGATCTGGAGAACATCACCAGTGACCTGGCGCTGGAGCTGCGCGACTGTCTACTGCCCAGCGGCTTGAATCTCCGCAAGGCCCAACTGTTGGCGGTTGCCTTGACGGGGTGCCGCATCGAGCAAGCGGCAGATTCGGACGATGCGCCAGTCGACGCCACCCGCTTTGCCGCGCGGGTGCTCTCGCTCGAAAGGAGCACCGCCACCAGTGCCAGCGAGCAGGGCACGGTCCGGCTGCTCGCTGCCCACATCGGCACATTGGACTGCAGCGGAGCGCGGCTCGACAGCACCACCGGACCCGCCCTCGACGCCGACGGCCTCCAGGTCGACCAGAGCGTGTTCCTGGGCGGCGGGTTCACCGCCACCAGCGCCAGCGAGCGAGGCACGATCCGGCTACTCGGTGCGCACCTCGGCGGCCAACTGAACTGCAGCGGAGCGCGGCTGCAGAACACCACCGGACCCGCCCTCAACGCCGACCACCTCCAGGTCGACCAGGACGTGTTCCTGCGCGGCGGGTTCACCGCCACCAGTGCCAGCGAGCAGGGCACGATCCGGCTACTCGGTGCCCACCTCGGCACATTGGACTGCAGCGGGGCACGGCTGGAGAACACCACCGGACCCGCCCTCGAAGCCGACCACCTCCAGGTCAACCGGGACGTGGCCCTGGACAGCGGGTTCACCGCCACCAGCGCCAGCGAGCTGGGCACGATCCAGCTGCCCGGTGCCCACATCGGCGGCGTCCTGTACTGCAGCGGGGCACGGCTGGAGAACACCACCGGACCCGCCCTCAACACCGACGGCCTCCGGGTCGACCAGGATGTGCTCCTGGACGGCGGGTTCACCGCCACCAGCGCAGGCGGCCAGGCGGTGCTGGTGCTGACCGGTGCGCGGATTGGCGGGACTTTCCGCCTCGACACCGACCGAGCGACGCACCTGGCACCGGACCAGGGATCGCTGATCGAGTTGGACGGGCTCACCTACAGCGGGCTGCCGCGGCCAGCGTCACTGGCGCGCTGGCTGACCCTGCTGCGCGAGCACACCCCCGGCTACGCCGCCCAGCCCTACCAGCACCTCGCCGCCGCTTACCGCGCCGCCGGCCACGACCGTGACGCCCGCACCATTCTCATCGCCCAACGGCGCGACCAAATTCAGCGCGCCGGACTGGCCAGCTCCGAACGCGCCTGGGGTCGCCTCACCGGCATCACCCTCGGCTACGGCTACCAGCCGTGGCGTTCCCTGCTCTTTCTCCTCGCCACGCTTGCGACCGCAGTCACCCTCAGCGTCACCGGCGGCCACCACGGCGGCCTCGCCCAAAAGCCGGCGACCACAGCAGTCGCGGTCACCGCCTGCACCACCATCGACCAGATCGGCGTAGGCCTCGACCTCGGCACCCCACTGATCAAAACCGGCGCCCGCGATCGCTGCCAACCCACCAACACCCCCGCCGGCCAAACCCTCACCATCGCCAGCTGGTTCCTCCAACTGCTCGCCTGGACCTTCGCCACCCTCTTCATCGCCGGCTTCACCAGCGCAGTCCGCAAAACCTGAATCCTGCGCACGTCAACAACCCGAGTTACACCGTTCGTTTTGATGCGATGAAGGAGCGGGGCCTCCGCTCCTCGTGACAGTCACCCTGGTCAGGGGTTTCCCTGGGGTTGTCACGACGTACCACGACGAAGGAGGCCCCTGTGGACGAGTATGACGGCCGGCAGTA